>DATAQP010000280.1:0-7152 GCA_036264595.1 Allostellaceae bacterium | reverse complement strand
TATAAGGATCTCGCCTCGCCGTGGACCGAGTTGCTCAATTTCTACCAGCTCCTGCAGGACGCCAAGATCAAGTACGAGCAGGTCGTCGAGCAGTTCCAGCCCGACGGGATGATCGACGATCATCGCCAGCTCGACCCGCCTTCCGTCATTCCGCCGCTCGCCGGCGAGATCAGCGCCGCCAATCTCAGCTTCGCCGAGGACGAGCGCGCGCGCATCGTCGATGCGGTCAGCTTCTCCTTCCCGAGTAATGCCCATGTCGCCATCGTCGGCCAGAGCTCGAGCGGCAAGCACGAGCTCGGCATGCTGCTCGCCCGGCTGATCGAGCCCAGCAGCGGCCGCATCACCATCGGCGGCACCGACATCGCCACGCTGCACGACGCCGTGATCGGGCGGCGCATCGGCTATGCCAGCGCGACGCCGCATTTCTTCACCGGCACGCTGCAGGACAATCTCTATTTCGGCCTCAAGAATCGGCCGATCAAGGAACGCGACTACGAGCCGCTGCGCGCCAAGACGGTGGCGACCGCCCTCGCCGAGGCGCGGCATTCCGGCAATATCGATCTCGATCCCGGCGCCGACTGGATCGATTACGAGGCGGCCGGCGCCAAGGACGAGAAAGAGCTTATCCTGCGCACCGTCGAGGTGCTGCGCGCGGTCGATCTCGACGAGGACGTCTATTCCCTCGGTTTGCGCGGCAAGCTCGATCCGCAGAAGCGCCCCGAGATCGCCGAGAGCGTCCTGGTGGCGCGGCGGGCGCTCGCCGACCGGCTCGCCGAGGAGGGCATCGGCCATCTCGTCGAGCGCTTCGATCCCGAGCGCTACAACAGCAACGCCACCCTCGCCGAGAATCTGCTCTTCGGCACGCCGGTCGGGCCGGCCTTCGATTTCGACTATCTGGCGCAGAACATTTATGTGCTGCGCATCCTGGGCAAGGTCGGGCTGACCGAGGATCTGATCGCCATGGGCGCCGAGGTCGCGCAGACCATGGTCGAGCTCTTCGCCGACTTGCCGCCCGACCACGAGTTCTTCGAGCAGTACAGCTTCATCAGCGCCGGCGACCTGCCGGAGTTCCAGGCTATCCTGGCGCGCCGCAACAAGTCCGGCAGCGAGGGGCTGAAGCCTGAGGACCGCGCCAAGCTGCTCTCGCTGCCCTTCAAGCTGATTGTCGCCCGCCATCGGCTCGATCTGCTCGACGCCGCGTTCCAGGCGCGCATCCTTGCCGCCCGCAAGGTCTTCGCCACCGATCTGCCGGAGGCGATGCGCTCGCAGATCGAGTTCTTCGACGCCGATCGCTACAACGCCGCCGCTTCGCTGCAGGACAACGTGCTGTTCGGCAAGGTCGCCTATGGCGAGGCCGCCGCGCCGTCGCGCATTCCGGCGGCGATCTCCGCCGTGCTCGATGGGGTCGGCCTGCGCGAGACGATCATCGCCATCGGCCTCGAATCCAGCGTCGGCAGCAGCGGCTCGCGCCTCTCGGTGGCGCAGAAGCAGAAGGCGGGGCTGGCGCGCGCCCTGCTCAAGCGGCCCGACATCACGATTCTCAACGAGGCGACGACGGCGCTCGACGGCACCACCCAGGCGAAGGTGATGGACGGCGTCAAGGCGGCGTGCAGCGAGCGCGGTCTCGTCTGCATCCTGCACCGCGCCAGCCAGGCGCGCCATTTCGATCGCGTTCTGGTGATGGAGAACGGCCACATCGTCGAGCAGGGCAACTTCGCCGAACTCGACCGGCCGGGTACGGCGCTCACCACGTTGGTGCAGGCCGAATAATGGCCGGCGCTCCGCAACGGGGCCGGTCGGGTGAAGGGAGGCACGGCGCGTGAGTCTTCGCGAAGAGGTCGATCTGCTGCAGCGCATTCCGCTGTTCGCCAATGTCGAGGCGTCGAAGCTCAAGCTTCTTGCCTTCACCAGCGAGCGCATCGCCTTCGAGGGCGGCCATGTGCTGTTCCGCCAGGGCGATCCCGGCGATGCCGCGTACATCATCATCGACGGCGAGGCCGAGGTGCTCGTCAGCGGCGCGAGCGGGCCGATCCAGGTCGCCGTGCTCGGGCGCAACGACATCGTCGGCGAGATCGCCATTTTGTGCGACGTGCCGCGCACCGCCACCATCAAGGCGCTGCAGCGCCTCGTCTGCCTGCGCATCTCCAAGGAGCTCTTCCTGCGCCTGATCAACGAGTTCCCACAGATCGCCGTCGCCGTCGTGCGCGAATTGGCGAGCCGCGTCGAGGCGGGCAACGAGAAGCTGCGCACCGCGCTCGCCGAGATCGAGAACCTGCGCAGATCGGCGTGAGCCGGCTCGACAGCTTCATCCGCCGTCTCGAGGCGCAGCGCGCCTGCCTCGACCGCGCCGCCGCGCTGATCGGCGACATCAGCGGTCCGGTCCTCGAGCTCGGTCTCGGCAACGGCCGCACCTTCGACCATCTGCGCACGATCCTGCCCGGCCGCGACATCTTCGTCTTCGACCGCGAGATCGCCGCCCATCCCGACTGCATCCCTGCTGCCGACCGGCTGATTCTCGGTGACATGCGCGTGACGCTGCCGGCGTCGCGCGGCCGCTTTCCCGCCAGCGTCGCCCTCGCCCATCTCGACGTCGGCACCGGCGAGGAGGCGGCGAGCCGGGCGCTCGCCGCGTCGCTGGCGCCGCTCATCGCACCGCTGATGCGCGACGGCGCGATCGTCGTCAGCGAGGCGCCGCTCGACCTGGCGGGCTGGCGCGCGCTCGCGTTACCGGCGGGCGTGGCAGTGGGGCGCTATCACCTCTATCGGGTGGAAGCCGCGGCCGGCTGAGCCTCGGTCCGGTATTCCCTCGCCGTGAGGAGCCGCCGCGAAACTCTCCCTCTTTGCGGATCGTCCGGAGTAGCGCAGAATTGGACAGGAACAAAAAATCGGGAGGCTGTCGAAATGAAAAAATCGAACCGTCACGAAACCACGCGCCGCGCGGTCCTCAAGGGCGCCACGGCGCTCGCCGGCAGCCTGGCAATGCCGGCCATCGTCGGCCTCGCCGTGCGCAGGGCGAGCGCCCAGGGCGCCGGCAAGATCGTCAAGGTCGCGCCCGAGGCCGATCTCAAGATTCTCGATCCGGTGTGGACGACGGCGACGATCACCGGGACCCATGGCTGGGCGATCTACGACACGCTCTTCGCGCTCGACTACGACTACAAGGTCCATCCGCAGATGGTCGAGAAATACGAGGCCTCCGAGGATGGGCTGACGCATAATTTCAAGCTGCGCGAGAAGCTGGCCTTCCATGACGGCACGCCGGTGACGTCCAAGGATTGCGTCGCCTCTATCCGCCGCTGGGGCGCGCGTTTTGGCGAGGCCAAGATCATGCTCGAGCGCAGCGAGAAGCTCGAGGCGACCGACGACAAGACGTTCGTGCTGAAGCTCAAGGAGCCGTTCGGCCCGGTGGCCGAGACGCTGGCCGCGACGGCGCAGCCCTGCTTCATCATGCGCGAGCAGGAAGCCTCGACCGATCCCTTCACCGCGATCAAGGAGACGGTCGGCTCCGGCCCGTTCATCTTCGTCAAGGAGGAATGGCAGCCGGGCAACAAGATCGTCTACCGCAAGAACCCGAACTACGTGCCGCGCAGCGAGACGGCGAGCGGCTATGCCGGCGGCAAGGTCGTCCATATCGACCGCACCGAATGGACGGTCATTCCCGATCAGGGCACGCAGGCCTCGGCGCTCATCACCGGCGAGCTCGACTATCTCACCAACCCGGTGCCCGACAGCCTGCCGCAGCTGCGCAGCTCCCCGCAGATCGCGATCGGCCGCCTCGATCCGCTCGGCTGGCAGTTCCACGTCCGCTTCAACACGCTGGCCAAGCCGTTCGACAATCCCAAGGCGCGCCAGGCGATGCAGCTCCTCATCGTCAGCCAACAGGACGGCTATCTCGCGGCGACCGGCTATACCGGCGATCTCGGCAAGGTCTGCCTCACCCCCTTCGTCTGCGATTCGCCGAACGAGACGATGGTCGGCACCGAGCGCTTCAAGAAATACGATCCCGAGAAGATCAAGGCGCTGTTCAAGGAGGCGGGCTACAACAACGAGCCGATCGTCCTCATGGACCCGACCGACCAGCCCCATCTCCATCTCGTCGCCCAGGTCCTCAACGAGCAGATGAAGGGCGTCGGCCTCAACGCCGACATGCAATCGATGGACTGGTCGACCCTGGTCACGCGCCGCGCCGTCAAGGCGGCGCCGTCGCAGGACAAGGGCGGCTGGAACATCTTCCCGACGGCCTGGCCGAGCGCGACGATGATGGATCCGATGCTCAACCTGCCGCTCGATTCGAGCTGCGATCAGAAGAACTGGTTCGGCTGGCCGTGCGACGACGAGATGCAGAAGCTGCGTCTCGCCTATCTCTCCGTCAAGAAGGCCGAGGACCGCAAGAAGGCGATGGACGCGATCCAGGCCCGTTTCTTCGAGATGCCGTCCTACGCCTATGCCGGCCAGTATTTCCCGCCGATCGCCTACCGCAAGGACCGCCTCAAGGGCGTCATCGGCATGGCGAGCCCGGTCTACTGGAACATGGAGAAAGCGTAGGGGCGCGCCTCGCCGGTTTGAAAGCGGGGCGATGGCATTCGATCACCTCGCTCGTTCATCGTCATGGCCGGACTTGATCCGGCCATCCGCGACTTTCTGAGCGTCCGGGCCTTGCGTGGATGCCCGGATCAAGTCCGGGCATGACGGCAGGTGGAGGGAGGGCGGCTAAGTCGATCGGTCGGGAGATTGCCGCCTCGCTTGTGTTCCTGTATTGTTCTCGCCGGTTCCACCCCTTGGGAAGGCGCCCCCAATGAAGCTCTACTCAGCACCGCTCAGCCTGTTCGCCCGCAAGGTCGAGATCGCGCTCGGCGAGAAGGGCTTGCCCTATGAGCGGGTGATGGTGCCGTTCACCCAGGAAGTCGGCTATCAGCCCAAGCATCCCGACGTGCTTGAAGCCAATCCCAAGGGCCAGGTTCCTGTCCTCGTCGACGGCGACCTCACCCTCTTCGATTCGACGCTGATCTTCGAATATCTCGAGGATGCCTATCCGAGGCCGCCGCTCTACCCGGTCGGCGCGGTCCCGCGCGCCCGCTGCCGCCTGACCGAGCTCGCCGCCGACGAGATTCTGCTGCCGCTGGTCCGCGCGCTGATGTTCCGCAATGCGCCGCCCGCTCCCGATCCGGCGCGCCAGGCGCAGCTCGTCGCCGAGGCGGAGCGCGCCGAGGCGGCGATACGGGACTATTACGCCAAGCTGGAGACGCGGCTCGCCGGGGGCGAATATTTCTGCGACGTCTTCACCGTCGCCGATATCGCCATGTTCATGACCGTGCTCTTCGTGCTGCGGCTGCGCGGTCCGCGCCTCGACGCCTTCCCTGCCCTCGCCGCCTGGCATGCGCTGGTCGGCGCCCGTCCCGCGGCGGCCAAGGCGGCGGCCGAGATCGCCGCCGCCGATCGCGAGCTCTCGCCGCTCGGTCGCGCGCCCTCCCCTCAGACCGAGCTTCGCGGCGCCAGATAATCGGTGATCGCCCCCGCCGGCGCCTTGGCGTAGAGGCCGCGCCGGCTTGCCGCGACGCCGGTCACCCGGTGGAGCGCGACTGCCATCTCGGCGGATTTGAGGACGGTGGCGATCCCTTCGAGGACGAGCGCGCCGGCGATGGCGAAAGGCTGCTCCTCGGCGAAGAGCAGCATCGGCAGCCCGCCCGCCGCGATCACCACATCGGCGCCGCGCGCCACCAGCGGCTCGACCTGGCGGGCGAAATCGTCGCGCATCGATTGCCGCTCGCCGGCATCGGCGAAGGCGCGCATGAAGCGCGGCAGGTCGGCGGTGATCGCCCCGATCCCGGCGCAGCGCCGATCGAGCCCGTGGCGGATCACCTGCTCCTCGTGCCACGGCACGAAAACAGGATCGATGGTGACGAGGGCGAAGCGCCGCCCCATCGAGCAGGCGAAGAGCATCGCGGCCTCGCCGAGGCCGATGACCGGAATGTCGAGCGCGCCGCGGCATTCGGTAAGGCCGGGCTCCTGGAAATGGCCGATGACGAAGGCGTCGTAGCCCTGGCGCTCCGCCGCCAGCGCGTTGCGGATCGTCTGGTCGGCGCAGCGGAACTCGGTGAGCGGATGGAAGAAGCGATCGGGCGGCGTGACGCCTGACACGTCGACCGTGACCTCAGGCCCGGCATGACGCCGCAGCCGGTCGCGCAGCCGGTCCATATAAGGCGCCTGCTCCTTGGGATCGACGAAGCTCTGATACCAGATGCGCGTCGGTTTTTTCGCGTCAGCCATCAAGATCCCTCGCCGTTCCGATGCCGTCCGTCAACCGAGGCCGATCGACAATGCGATCCTATGCCGGATGCGCTCGAGTTGCTCCTGTGTGATGCGCGATGCGGTCGGCGTTATGCGTGCCGCCGTGGTGGTGGCAACGCAATGCGCCAGCGCATAGCAGCGCTTCGTGCAGCCATTCTCCGCGGTCGGGTCGATGATCACCGACAAATCGGCAATCGCCAAGCGGTCGTCTTCCGTCAGCGGGACGACGATCGCGTTGGGATACGCCGCGTCGAACAGCTCGTGATCCTCGACCACCACGGCGGCGCGACGCTTGTTCGGCTCCTTGGGCAGCCCGTCGCGCCAGTCCACGACGACGAGCTGCCCCGCCACGAACGAGGCCATCAAAGCCCTTCCGTGTCCGACGAGCCCAAATCGTCGTAGAAGGCCTGTGCTTCCGGCGTTGCGGCGATATATGCGCCGACCGCGCGGCTCTGCAGCCTGATCCGGTCCCGGCGAACGCGTCGCGCCTCCCGGATCGCGATGTCACGCAAATACGTGGAAAGGCCAAGCTTGCGGGCGCGCGCTTCCTCCTCGAGGGTCTTGCGGATTTCGTCGTCCAGGCGGACTGAAACGGGATCTGACATCAGCGCCTCCCGGGAACTTCGATTTTATAGCACAGGATCGTATTACGCAGCAGTAGTCTATTGTTGTATGGAGTGGTGCACGAGGCAGAGAGGCACACGCGCCTCTGAGAGAGCTTCTGGTCACATCATGTCCGATCTCGCTTGACAAATTTCCATATTGTCACTATCCTCGGGCAATGGATGCGAGCCGCACATTTCCGAGATCGACACACCCCGCCGTCGCAGGACGCCTTCGCAGCGCCATGAAGCGCATCGGCCG
>DATAQP010000251.1:0-8442 GCA_036264595.1 Allostellaceae bacterium | reverse complement strand
CGCGACGAGCCGCCAGGATCGCAGCGAGAGTCCGCCGTATGTCGCGGCCGGAGCCGCCGAGGTCTCGCTCGTCGCGCTCATCAGACGCGGCTCACCAGGGTGCGGCCGAAGAGACCGGACGGCTTGACGACCAGCACCCCGACGATGACGACGAGCGCCACGGTGAGCTTGAGCTCGGTGCCGATGAGATAGGCGCCGACGACGTTCTCCAGCACGCCGACGATGAAGCCGCCGAGCACGGCGCCGAGGGGATTGTCGATGCCGCCGAGCAGCGCCGCCGCGAAGCCGTAGAGCAGGATGCCCGACATCATGTTGGGATCGAGGAAGACGATCGGCGCCACCATCATGCCGGCGATCGCGCCGATCGCGGCGGCGAGACCCCAGCCGAGCGCCAGCATCCAGCCGACGCGGATGCCGACGAGGCGGCTCGACACCTTGTTCTCGGCGGCGGCGCGCATGGCGAGGCCGAGCGGCGTCCAGCGGAAGAAGGCGAAGAGCAGGAAGAGGACGATGAGGGTGATGCCGATGGCGCCGAGCTCATGCGTCGAGATGTAGCTGTTGCCCCACAGCGGCTCGGCCGGGAAGGGGCTGGGGAAGCTCTTGATCGTGTAGGTGAATATCCAGCCGGCGACGCTGTTGAGGATGACGAGGAGGCCGATGAAGACGATGACCGAGGCGAGCACCGGGGCATTCTCCATCGGCCGGATGATGACGCGCTCGATGACGATGCCGCCGATCAGCGACACCACGATGGTGAGGAAGAAGGCACCCCAATAGGGCATGCCGGCATCGATCATCGCCCAGGCGAGATAAGTCGAGAACATCGCCATCTCGCCTTGCGCGAAATTCACCAGATGCGTCGCCTGATGGATCATGACAAGCGCCAGCGCGATACTGGCATAGATTCCGCCGGTGGCGAGGCCGGAGAGGACCTGGTGGAAGAAGGTGCTCATCGGGGGGCGCCCTCGGGAGAGAGAACCGCAGCCGCGCCAATACTCGCGGTCAGTTCTTTGTTCTCCGTCATGACCGGGCTTGACCCGGTCATCCATCGTCCAGCGGCACCGTGGATCGCCGGGTCAAGCCCGGCGATGACGAACCGGGGAAAGCCGGGATCAGGTGTCACGAGCATCATCGCTAATACCCGAGATACGAGCGCCGGATCGCCTCGTCCTGGCGCAGCTCCGCCGCGGTGCCGGCGATGACCAGGCTGCCGGTCTCGATGAGATAGGCGTGATCGGCGAGGTCGAGGGCGAGATTGGCGTTCTGCTCGACGAGCAGCATGCTGACGCGATCCTCCTCGTTGATGAGGCGCATGATGCGGAAGATGTCCTGGACGACGAGCGGCGCGAGGCCGAAGGAGGGCTCGTCGAGGAGCAGCAGCTTCGGTCGCAGCATCAGCGCGCGCGACAAAGCGAGCATCTGCTGCTCGCCGCCGGAGAGCGTGCCGGCCTGCTGCTCGCGGCGCTCGGCGAGGCGCGGGAAATAGGCGTAGACGCGCTCGAAATCGGCGCGTACCGCGGCGCGGTCGCGCCGCGTATACGCGCCGAGACGCAGATTCTCCTCGACCGTCAGGTTGACGAAGGTGCCGCGCTCGTCCGGCACATGGGCGATGCCGAGCCGTACGATGTCCTCGGTCGCCGCGCCGTCGATGCGGGCGCCGGCGAAGCGGATCTCGCCCTCGGTGCGCACCATGCCTGAGACGGCGCGCAAGGTCGTCGTCTTGCCGGCGCCGTTGGCGCCGAGGATCGTCGTGATGCCGCCTTCGACGATGCTGAAGCTGAGATCGTGCAGTACCGAGGTCGGGCCGTAGAAGGCCTTGAGGCCGCTGACCTCGAGCAAGGTCCCGCTCACGGAGAGCTGCCGAGATAGGCGCAGATGACCTCGGCATCCTGCTGCACCTTGGCCGGCGGGCCGTCGGCGATCTTGCGGCCGAAATTGAGCGCGACGACCTTGTCGGAGACGCGCATCACCAGGCTCATGTGATGCTCGACGAGGAGGATGGTGACGCCGAGCCGCTCGCGGATGTCGAGGATGAGGGCGCGCAGCGCGTCGACCTCCTCATGGTTGAGCCCGGCCGCCGGCTCGTCGAGCAGCAGCAGCTTGGGCTCGGTGGCGAGCGCGCGCGCCAGCTCGACCCGCTTCTGCGTGCCGAAGGGCAGATCGCGCACCGGCACATGGGCAACATCGCCGAGGGCGAGGAATTCGACGAGACCGGCGACGCGCTCGTTGAGCGCCGCCTCCTCGCGCGGGACGAGAGGCAGGCGCAGCGCATTCCGGAAGAAGCCGCTGCGCGTCCGGCAATGGCCGCCGACCAGAATGTTCTGCAGCACCGACATGGTGCGGAAGAGTCCGAGATTCTGGAAGGTCCGCCCGATGCCGAGCGCGGCGATGCCGTGCCGCGGCGTCTCCAGCAGCGAGACGCCCTCGAACTCGATGACGCCGCTGTCGAGATGGTAGAGCCGGCTGAGGCAATTGAACAACGTCGTCTTGCCCGAGCCATTGGGGCCGATCAGGCCGCAGATCTGACCCTGCTCGACATCGAAGGAGATCCCGTCGAGGGCGACGATGCCGCCGAAGCGCTTGGAGACACCGGATATGCCGAGCAGCGGCTGCCCCACGGGCAACGACGCAGCCGGCGGCCCGCAGGCGGCATGTCCCGGAACGGCCGATGCGCGCTGACCTTCCGCGGCGGGGTTATTGTGCCCTCGCAGATTCCATCTCCCTGATGCAGCGGGTTTCTCGCCCGCTGGCTGCACGGCGCGCTCTCTGACGCGTCCGCTCGGCCGCCCTGTCGGCAGGCATGATAGGGGATAAGATCGGGGCTCGAAAGCGCAAGTTGCGGCACGCCCCGTTCACCAAGCCGTTATCGCAAGCCGTTATTACCAGGGGTTTGCGCGGATCGCCGGCGGATCAGGTATCGTAGCGCATCGCCAGGACCTCGAGGGCGATGTCGCCAGCCGGCCGGTGCCAGACGATCTCGTCGCCGATTTCGGCGCCGATGAGCGCCTGGGCGAGCGGCGAAACCCAGGAGACGCTGCCCCGCTCGGCATCCGCCTCGTCCTCGCCGACAATGGCGAACTCGCGCTCCTCGCCCTTGTCGTCGGCGACGCGGACATGAGCGCCGAAGGCGACCTTGTCGTGCGGCTGCGCCGCCGGGTCGACGGGAATGGCGCGCTCGAGCCTTGCCTCGAGATAGCGGATGTCGCGCGCGATATTGGCCAGCGCGAGGTCGCTTCCGCCGCCGCCCGCTTCCAGCAGGGCGCGGCGCTTGGCCTGGGCCGCGGCGAAGCGTTCCTTGAGCTGGGCCAGGCCGCGCGGCGTCACATAGTTCGGGTGGCTGCTCTGCGGCAGATCGGCGATCTCGCCGGCGCCGCTATCGGCATCTTCCTTGACGAAGGCTCGGCTCATGAAACTCTCCGCGACGCCCCCCGGCGCTTGATCAGGGCGCTTGATCAGGGCGCTCAATCGAGGCGTTTGTCATCGAGCTCCTTCTTCGCCTTCTCCAGCTCGCGCGCTGTTTTGGCGCGCACATCCTTGCGCTGGCCGAAGCGCTCGCGATTGACCGCCGCCTGGCGTTCGGCGTCCTGGCGATCGCGCTTCTTGCGAAACTGGTTGAGATTGACGATGTCCGCCATATCAGGCCCTCTCGTCCATCGGCGCTCATCCGGAAATTACATGACCACGGTCGAAGATTGTCGCAGATTTAATTTAGTGCGTCGCCGGCCCCATGCAATGTCGTTGCCGCCGGCTACGGCACCAGGGAGCACAATATCGACGATGATGCCGGCCAGGAGGATTTTTGCGTAAGGCCCTGATCGTCTGCATCACGCTTCTCGTCCTGGCGGCCGCGGCGCTGCTTGCGGCGCCGCGCTTCATCGACCTCGATTGGTACCGCGGCACGATTACCGCGGAGCTGCGCCGGACCACAGGGCTGCCGGTGGAGGTCGCCGGGCCGCTCTCCCTCAGCCTGCTGCCCACCCCGCGGCTCAGCGCCGCCGCCATCCGCATCGCCAATCCAGCCGGCGCGGCGGTCCCCGACCTGTTGCGGGCGACAAGCGTCGAGGTGCGGCTCGCCGTGGCGCCGTTGCTCACCGGCAAGCTGGTCTTCCGCAGCCTGACCCTGGTCGATCCCGTGCTCGACCGCACGCATTTGCCGAGAACGCCGCCCGATTTCGCCCTCGAGCGGCTGGCCATCGTCAATGGGACGATACTGGGCGGCACGATCCCAAGCGGCGAGCGGATCGACGGCCTCGCCCTCACGGCGAGCCTGGCGGATTCCGGCGGTCCGGCGCATGCCGCCGGCGGCCTGACGCTGCGCGGCACGCATGTCGATTTCGAGCTTGATATCGACCGCATCGCCGAGCGCATGCCGTTCCGCCTCGCCCTCGATCTGCCGGCGAAGACCCATCTGCTGATAAACGGCGACGCGACGGCGCCGTCCGGCGGGGCGCTGACGCTCGACGCCAAGGCGACGCTGACCGGCGAAGATTTCGCCGCCTTCGCCCGCCTCGCCCACCGCCCGATGCCGGCCGCCCTGGCGCGTCCCTTCACCGCCGCCGCGACCCTCGCCGGCAGCACCGCCGAGCTCCGGGTCGAGGCGCTCGACGTCGTCCTCGACGACATGCACGCCACCGGCGCGCTGCGCATCGCGGCGACGAGCCCCGCCAGCATCTCCTTGACGCTGGCGCTCAACCAGCTCAATCTCGACCGCCCGGCAAGCGCCGCGGCGCCCTCCGCCGGCGCCGACGCGGCGGCACCGTTCGCCCCTTCCCTCCCCGCCGATCTGAGCGGCCAGATCGATCTCACCCTCGGGGCACTGCGCTGGCACGGCGGCATCATCCGCGATGCGCGCCTGCAGGCGACGCTCGATCACGGCGCGATCGACATCCCGCGCCTCGTCGCCGCCTTGCCCGGCGGCTCCGGCCTGTCGCTCAACGGCCGGCTCGACGCGGCGAGCGGGCAGCGCCAGTTTCGCGGCGCTGTCGAACTCGACTCGGACAATCTCAGGGCGCTGCTCGACTGGCTCGGCATGAGCACGGGAGCGATTCCCGCCGACCGCCTGCGCAAGCTGACCTTGTCGAGCCAGTTTACCGCCCTGCCCGACCGCGTCGAGATCGGCAGCGTCGATCTCACGATCGACGCAACGCGGTTGACCGGTGCGGCGACCGTGGCGCTGCGCCAGCGCGTCGCCATCGGTGCCCGCCTCGCCATCGATCAGCTCAATCTCGACGCCTATCTCCCCGCCGTCTCACCGGACAATCCGGCGCAAGCGCCCCGGCAAGACCAAGCCCAAAATGCGGCCCGGGATCAGGCCGCAAACGGCTACACGCTGCTCTTCGATGGCTTCGACGCCAATATCGACGCGGCGATCGATACGCTGACCTGGCGCGGCCAGCCGGCGCGCGGCGTGCACCTCGCGGCGACGCTGCAGGACGGGGCGCTGACCCTGCGCCAGGCGACGATCGCCGATATCGCCGGCGCCACCGCGACGGCAAGCGGCGCGCTCAGCGGCAGCGGCGAGTCCGGCTGGCACGCCGCCATCGCGCTGCAGGGGCCGGAGATCGCCCATCTCGTCCGGCTGGTTGCGCCGGATTCAGCGGCTAGCCTCCTGTTGAGCGGGCCGTTCACCGCCAAGACCGACATCGCCGGCGAGCGCGGCGGCATCGCCGTCGATCTCGATCTCGCGGCGCTCGGCGGCCGGGCGCGGATCACCGGCGAGATCGCCGACAGCGTCGATCTCGGCATCGAAGTCGCGCATCCGAGCTTCGCCGCGCTGATGCGCAACGTGGTCGCGGGCTACCAGCCGGCGGGCGGCGATCCCGGCGCCGTCAAATTGGCCGGAAGGCTGAGCGAGACGAAGGGGCTGCTCTCGGCGCGCGAGATGACGTTGTCGGTCGGCGGGCTCACGATCGAGGGCGACGCGATTTTCGAGCGGCGGAGCGGCCGGCCGAAGCTGACCGCCGATCTGCGCTTCGGCGAGCTCGCGCTCGACCGCTTCCTGCCCGTCCGCCAGACCGCCGCGCTCGTGCCGTCATCCGTCGTTCCGCCGACTAGGCCGCCGCTCTGGCTGGCGCAGGCCGGCGCAGCCGCGGTGCCGCCCGGTGCGGCGGCCCGGCGGTGGTCACGCGAGCCCTTCTCGCTCGCCGCGCTCGGCTTGATCGACAGTGACGTGACGCTGAGCGGCGAGGCCTTCTCCTGGGGCAAGTGGCGGATCGAACGGCCGATCGCTGTCCTGGCGCTCGCCGGTGGGCGGCTCCGTCTCGATCAGCTGTCGGGCGGCCTCTTCGGCGGCACGATCGACGCCAGCGGCGAGCTGGCCGCCGCCGACGGCCAGGCCAAGCTCAATCTCGCCATGCACCATGCCGCGCTCGAGCAGGCGCTGCAGCAGATCGCCGGCAGCGGCGGTCTCGCCGGCCGCGCCGATGTCGATATCGGCCTCGCGACGTCAGGGTTGAGCGCGACCGAGCTCGCCGACCACCTGCAGGGCAACCTCACCCTGGCGAGCCGCGACGGAACCATCGCCGGCATCGACCTGCCGGCGATCAATGCGCGGCTCAACGAGGGGCGAGGCGCCATCGATCTGCCTGGGCTGGTCCGCGGCCTGTCGGGCGGTCGGACGCGCTATCACTCGCTCGACGGCACGTTCCGGATCGCCGACGGGATCATGCGGAGCGACGATCTGCGCCTCGCCGCCGAGGCGGCCGAGGGCCGCGCCGATGCCACCCTCGACCTGCCGAAATGGCTGATCCACAGCCACCTCGAGCTGCGCCTCACCGAGCATGCGGCGGCCCCGCCTCTGGGGGCGACGCTCGACGGTGCAATCGATGCGCCGCACATCGTTTTCGACGTCAATGCCTTGGAGGGCTACCTCCTGCAGCGCGGCTCCGGTCGGCCGACGGCGCGGCCAGGACCGCCCGAGCCCAGCAACTCGCCGCCGCCGGCACGGCCGACGCTGCGCGAGCCGCTTACGAATCCGGCTCGCTAGAAGGCGTCGCCGGACGCCCGAGCGGTAGCTCGCCGCGGCGATAGCAATCGAGGATGAAGACGCGCAGGGCGCTCGACAGATTGGCCGGCGGCGCCGAACCACGCGCGGCATCGACGCTGGCGACAAGCGCGTTGACGGAAAGCAGCCGCGCCCCCGCCACCTCGCGCAGCGCCTGCCAGAACTCCGCCTCGAGCGAGATGCTGGTGCGATGCCCGGCGAGGACGACGGAACGCTTCTTGACGGTGACTGCCGGACTATCCATCCGACATCGCCCCTATTGCACGAGGTGACGCAGCAAGGGCAGCGTGAAGCGGTTGTCGCGGCTCTTGACCAGCGTGATGAAGGTGGCGCGCTGCTCCTCGTTCAACGTGATGAGAAAGGCGCGCAGCGCGCGGCCCGCCTCGACCTGGAAGTTGCGCCGATTATTCGCCGCCGCCTCGAAGAGCTTGTCGACCGCCGCCTCGTCCGGCTGTGCCTTGGCGAAATCCTGCCAGGCCTCGTCGACCAGCGGCTGGTTGGTCTCGCGCAGGTCGCGCGCCTTGAGGCGAATGGTCTGCACGAAGCGCTCGAAGGCGGTACGCTGATTTGCGTCGAGGGTGAGCTGCTTGGCAAGCCGCTCGACACGCTCGGCAGGGCCCATCGGGCCATGCTGGCTGCGTACCCAGAAGACGCCGCCGACGAAGAACAGGTTGAGAGCGAGCGACAGCGCCAGCAGAATCCACGGCAGGCGCGCCGGCGCGGCGCGCGGCCGCGACGGAATTTCTGCGGTCACGTTCCGCTCTGATCGACGAGGCCGAAGAAGCCGCTCGGCGGGTCGAGAAGCTCGTCGGCAAGGCGCGTTCCGGCCTGGCCGTTGAGGGCGGCGAGATCGCCATAGGCGTTGCTGCCGAGCGCGAAGCCGAGCCAGCTGATGAGGGCGAGGCTGGCGGCGAGGGCGCCCCAGCGCGCCGCGATCGGCCATGCCGAGCCGGCCGGCCGCGCGGCGCGGAAGGGCACGATATTGTCGCCGCGGCGGCCCCGGTCTGCGGCCCCGCCCTGGGCGGGAACCAGGGCAGCGGCGCGGGCGATCGCCACCGCCAGCGCGGTATCGCCGGCGCGGGGCGGTATCTCGACGTCCCGGCTGGCCGCCGCAACATCCTGCGCGATCAAGGGATTGGCGGCCAGGAAGGCCTCGATCGCGGCGGCTTCCGGCCCGCTCAGGCGGTTTTCGGCAAATTCGGCCAATACCATGATTTCGGGCCGGGCAACACTGTCCGGACCCTTGCCGTTCGCGGCCTTCTCCATCGTCGACCAGCGCTGCCAAAGCGCCCGGCCCTGCGCCGACCCGTCGCGGGGTTCAGTCATGCCCACACTCCTCATTCTCGTTATTTGGCCACATGTCGCTCCAACATCCCCGGGTCTTCCAACATGCCAGGTCTTTCGCCTTTCATCCTTCCTCCGCTCCACGCACCGGTTTC
>DATAQP010000233.1:0-3707 GCA_036264595.1 Allostellaceae bacterium | reverse complement strand
CCTGTCGTCGCGCCGCCGGATGAACGCCTTGACCCGCTCGCCGAGCACCGGATCGGGGCTGCCGATGATGGCAGCCTCAACGATGCCGGGATGGTGCAGCAGCACGTTCTCCACCTCGGCGCTGTAGATCTTGTAGCCAGCGCGGTTGATCATGTCCTTCTTGCGATCGAGGACGCGCAGGAAGCCGGCAGCGTCGAGCGAACCGATATCGCCGGAATGCCAGAACCCGTCGCTGAACTCGGCCCGATCGGCGTCCGGCCGGTTCCAATAGCCCGGCACGACCATCGCCCCCTTGATCCAGATCTCGCCGGCAGCGCCCGGCGGCACCGCCGCGCCGGTATCGTCGACGATGCGAACCGCGCCGCCCGGCACGATCTGGCCGACGCTGTCGGGATGGGCGGTGTTGAGCCCCAGCGGCATCAGCGCCGTCGGCGAGGTCGTCTCGGTGGCGCCGTAGCCGTTGACCAGGACGAGGTCGGGCCAGGTCCGGGCCAGGGCGGCGATCGTCGCCTCGGGCATCGGCGCACCGCCGAAGGCGCCGATGCGCCAGGAGGAGAGGTCATGGGCGGCAAGGTCTTGCTGCATCAGGCAGAGCGCGTATTGCGCCGGCACCATCAGCGTGTAGGTCAGCCGCTCGGCGGCGGCGAGGGCGAGAAAGTCGCGCGCCTTGAACTCGCGCATCATGATGGTGCAGCCGCCGCATCGCAGCATGGTGAAGAGGAGGGCGACGAGGCCGGTGACATGGGCGGCCGGCACGGTGAGGATGGCGCGCTCGCCCCCACGGCTACTAGTACCGAGGCCGAGGCAGGCAACGAAGTTTGTCGCAGAGTGGATGATGCCGAGATGGGTCAGCAGCGCGCCTTTCGGCTGCCCGGTGGTACCTGACGTGTAGAGGATGAAGGCGGTATCCTCCTCGTCGGCTTGGTGGGACGGCGGCACGGCCGAATTCAGGAAGGCGCTGCAGGGCTCGGCGCCTGACGTCGCCCCGTCGATCAGGATACGCAGGCGCAAGTTGGGCAGAAGGGCCGGGTCGGGCAGGTTGCCGGCATATTCGCTCTCATAGACCAGCGCGGCGGCGGCGCAATCGTTGAGCGCGTAATCGAGCTCGGGCGCCTTGAGCCGGGCGCCGAGCGGTACGGCAATGGCGCCGAGGCGGATCGCCGCCATCGCGTAAATGACGAACTCAGGACAGTTGCAGAGGAGGAGGGCGATCCGGTCGCCCGCCTTGATGCCGCGCGCGGCGAGATTGCCGGCGACGTTGCCGGCGAGGCGGTCGACCTCCCGAAAGGTCAGGCGCCGGCCGCCGGCGACGATCGCCTCGTCGTCGCCATGGCGGTCGACCGTTGTTGCGATCAGCGCGGCGAGGTTTTCCGGCCGGCCGGCATGGCAGGGGAAGACGCGGTCGCCGTAATGGCGCTCGTCGCGCAACACCAGCCCCTTCCACGCGCCGCTCATCGCGATCGCCCCGCGAACCATAAAGGTTCATCCCAAGTCAAAAGATAAACCATCGGTTGCGAATCTATAATGGTATCCGAACCAGTGGCTATTTCGTTCAGGGTTCAAAATCAAGCCAAATATCCTCCCCGCTGGGGCCGACAATGGGTTGACAACAGGCGGATCAATCTTGCATTTGCGTCGTTGTCTTCACTCGGCAGTGCTGGAGGGGCTCGGTGACGATGCTGGAAAAAACGTTGGAGTATTTCGCCGGTTTGAAAATCATTACTGGAAATATCCTCGCCCTTGCGCTCGTGGCGCTTGCCTTCGCGGCGGCGCCGAGCGAGGCCGGCCAGGCGCGCGCGACGCGTTGCCGGCCGCCGGGCGCTCCGAACTGCGCCAGCGGCATCGCCTCGTGGTACGGTCCCGAGTTCCGCGGCCGTCGCACCGCGAATGGCGAGCGCTTCAATCCCAAGGAGCTGACCGCCGCGCATCCCTCGCTGCCCTTCCAGACGAAGGTCAAGGTGACCAATCCGAAGAACGGCCGCAGCGTCACCGTCCGCGTCAACGACCGCGGCCCAGGCTACGGGCGGGCCATCGACCTGTCCGAGGAAGCCGCCAGGGAGCTCGGCATCCACGAGGTCGGAATCGCCCGGGTCGAGATGCAGGTGGCCCAGAACGTGCCGGCGGAGGAGGCGGGCACCGGAGATGTCACGGCGGTGAGCGAGCAGTAGGAGACCCATCGCGCCATCCCGCCGGTTCAGCCGAGCTCGTTCTTGAAGAATTTGCCGCCCTTCATGATCGCCTTCAAATGGGCGCCCTGTCCCTCGAGAAGGGCGAGCTTCTTCAGCGGGTTGCCATCGACCACCAGGAGATCGGCGGTGGCGCCGGCCGCGACCACGCCGAGCTTGCCCGCCATCTGCAGGAGCTCGGCATTGATCACGGTGGCCGAGCGGATGATCTCGAGCGGGCTCAGCACCTCGGCGCGGATGGCGAATTCGCGGCTTTGATGGACATGCATGGCGCCGAGCAGATCGGTGCCGAAGCCGATCTTGACTCCGGCCTCCCGGAGATGGGCGAGCGATTCCAGCCCGGCATGGCGGACGTCCTTCAATTTGGCGATGCTGACCGCCGGCATGCCGAGTGCCAGGCCTTCGCGCTCGAGCGCCTCGTAGGTCACGAGGGTCGGCACGACGAAGGCGTCATGCGCGGCGACATGGCGGGCGGTCTCGGCATCGATCAGATTGCCGTGCTCGATCGAGCGCACGCCGAAGCTGATCGAGCGTTTGATCGCCGCCGGCGTATAGGCATGCGCCATGACATAGGTGCGCCAGGCCGCAGCCTCCTCGACGATGGCGCGCACCTCCTCCTCGGAATATTGCAGCACCCACACCGGGTCGTTCGGCGAGGCGACGCCACCCGAGGCCATGATCTTGATCTGCGTCGCGCCCTTGCGCAGCTCGTCGCGCGCCGCCCGCCGCACCTCCGGCACGCCGTCGGCGACGCGGCCGAGCGCGGCGCCGGAATGGCAGCAGGCGCAGGTCTCGAAGCTGCCGGACGTGCGCGCCCGCAGATCCGCGTGGCCGCCGGTCTGGCTCAGCGCCAGGCCCGAGATGAACATGCGCGGCCCGGCGATGAGGCCCTCCTCGACTGCCTGCGCCAGGCCGAAATCGGCGCCGCCGGCGTCGCGGATGGTGGTGAAGCCGCGCCGCAGCATGCCCTCCAAAATGTCGCTCGCCTGATGGGCGAGGAGGGTGACAGGCAGGCTCGGCAGCACGGCGAGATTGACCTCGACGGCTATGGCATGGACATGGGCGTCGATGAGGCCGGGCATCAACGTCTTGCCCTTGAGGTCGATCGCGGTGGCGCGCCCCGCCTTGACCGGCCGGTCGGAAACCTCGCGGATCGTCTCGCCCTCGACGACGACATTGTGGCCGGGCAGCAGCGCCCCGGCGACCGTATCGAGCACCGTGCAATTCTTGAAATGAATGAGCGTCATAGGTCCCTCCGGCGGGCATCATAGCGGTCCCGCCTCGGCGCTCAATCAAGCTTTCCCTCCGCCAGTATCTTGAACTCGGGCTTGCCCCAATCGGCGTATTCGTCGTGACGGTAGCGGCAGAGCGAATTCGCCAGTGCGATCGGTATCTCCCAGATGAAATCGACCGGCATCTCGGAATCGCTGGGATCTTCCTTCGCCTGCTCGGCGCGCATGCGGTCCGCGATCTCGGCGAAGGCGGCAGGCGGCTCGCCCCAGACATGGAGATGATCGAGCC
>DATAQP010000231.1:0-3941 GCA_036264595.1 Allostellaceae bacterium | reverse complement strand
TCCTTCCATTTCCAGAATCTGGATTCTCTCTTTTCAGGGAACTCCCCATCAGGCGACACCACCGTCCGCCTGTTATTTTGCTGTTGTTTACAGGCGGACGAAAGAAAATTTCCCGCCGGTACGGTCTCCGCTTGTGCCGCGACTCCCGTCCCAACTCGGCGTAAGCTCGGCATCGTGCTAGGCGCCGTGCCGAGATAGACCGCTCATGGCCTTCCCCCCTCGCTTCCTCGATGAGCTGCGCCAGCGCTGCTCGCTCGCCGACATCGTCGGGCGGCGGGTGCGGCTGACCAAGCGGGGCCGCGAATATGTCGGGCTCTGCCCGTTCCACAACGAGAAGACGCCCTCCTTCGCCGTCGTCGAGGACAAGGGGTTCTTCCATTGCTTCGGCTGCGGCGCCCATGGCGACGTCATCGGCTTCCTCATGCAGAGCGGCGGGCTCGGCTTTCGCGAGGCGGTCGAGTCGCTCGCCGGCGAGGCCGGGCTGGAGGTGCCGAAATCGACGCCGCAGGAGCGCGAGCGCGCCCAGCGCCAAATCGATCTCCAGGACGCGATGGAGGCAGCCTGCGTCTTCTTCCAGGCCCAGCTCGAGGCGCCTGCCGGAAGGGCCGGCCTCGCCTATCTGCAGCAGCGCGGCCTCGATGCGGCGACGATCCGCCGCTTCCGCCTCGGCTTCGCCCCGGAGGGCCGGGAGGCCTTGAAACGGGCGCTGGCTGGCAAGATCCCCGAGGCATTGCTGGTCGAAGGCGGCTTGCTGCGCAAACCCGAGGATGGGGGCGCGACCTACGACTATTTCCGCAACCGGGTGATCTTCCCGATCGGCGATCGCGGCGGGCGGGTCATCGCCTTCGGCGGGAGAGTGATCGGCGAGGGGCAGCCGAAATATTTGAACTCGCCGGAAACCCCGCTCTTCCAGAAGGGGCGGGTGCTCTATGGCTGGGCGGCGGCGCGGGCGAGCGCGGCGAAGGCGCCCTCGGCGATCGTCACCGAGGGCTATATGGACGTCATCGCCCTCCACCGCGCCGGCTTCACCACGGCGGTGGCGCCGCTCGGCACCGCCCTCACCGAGACGCAGATCGAGGAGCTGTGGAAGCTGGCCCCCGAGCCGATCCTCTGCTTTGACGGCGATGCCGCCGGCGAGCGGGCGGCCCTCAGGGCGGCCGACCGCGCTCTGCCGCTGCTCAAGCCGGGTCTCAGCCTGCGCTTCGCCGCCCTCCCCGCGGGCGAGGATCCCGACACGCTGATCGCCCGCTACGGCGCCGCCACGATGCAGGAGGCGCTCGACCAGGCGCGGCCGCTCGCCGAGGTGATCTGGGCGGTCGAGCGCAAATCCGACTCCCTCGACACGCCCGAGCGGCGGGCCGCCCTCGAGCAGCGCCTGGAAGCCAAGACCCGCCTCATCGCCGACAAGAACGTCGCCGACAAATACCGGCGATTTTTCCGAGAACGCCTCTTCGCCACCTTTGCCTCGGTGCGTCGCGGGATAAAAGGACGTGGCTCGACAAAGCTTTCACAGTCGGACGCGTCGACCGTCCCCCAGAGGCCACCGGAAGATCCCGATCCACGCAAGCGCGCCCAACGTCGCCAGGAGGAGGTTCTAGTAGCTACTTTCCTCATGAAGCCGGCTCTCTTGCACGACCTCGCCGAGGATTTTGTCACTCTTGATCTGATAGCGCCGGACCTTGACAAGCTACGCCGCGGGATCATAAACACTTTTACCTCGCACCCGGACCTTGACGCCGCGGCGTTGAGGCTCCACCTGTGCCAAGATGGTTTTGACCGGGCCGTAGATGAATTGCTTAGTCCTCAGATCTACGTTCACGCAGCATTTGCGCGGCCTGAGGTGGATATTGAGGCGGCCAGGAGCGGCTGGCTCCATCTCCGTGATTTGCTTAACCAAGTCCGGCACCTCGCCGGAGAGATGGTACGTGCCGGTCAGGGACTAGCCGAGGACACGACGGATGCGCCGCTCGCTCAGCTTGATGGCTTGCGCAATCAGTGGAAGGACGAATTGGGGGATGCTCCCTCGGCAATGAGGCCAGGGGGCAGGGCAGGTGGGTAGGCTGCGTTGGAAGTACCTGCGCGCCAAGAAGTATTGATGGTTAACGGCGATGCGGCGGACGAGGTCGCTTCGCCCGTCGCCTTGTTGAGGCGTCTATTGCGTGAAGGGTCGAGACAGGATGGCAACCAAAGCGGCGGCGGCGGCCGAGACGACTGAAACCCGCGAGGAAGCGGCCGAAGGTCCGCTGATCGATGCCATTGCCGCCACCATCAAGAAGATGGTCGCGCGCGGCAAGGAGCGCGGCTACGTCACCTACGACGAGCTCAACGCCGCCCTGCCGCCCGACCAGGTCTCGTCCGAGCAGATCGAGGACACGATGACGATGCTCTCCGAGCTCGGCGTCAACGTCATCGAGAGCGAGGAGGGCGAGGAGCCCGCCGCCGCGGCGACCGAGGAGGAAGGCGACGGCGAGCAGCGCGCCGGCAATCTCGACGACGAGGATATCGGCCGCACCGACGATCCGGTGCGCATGTATCTGCGCGAGATGGGCTCGGTCGAGCTGCTGTCGCGCGAGGGCGAGATCGCCATCGCCAAGCGCATCGAGGCCGGCCGCGACATGATGATCGGCGGCATCTGCGAGAACCCGCTGACCATCCGCGCCATCGTCGGCTGGCGCGACGCCCTGGTCGAGGGCAAGATGCTGCTGCGCGACATCATCGATCTCGACGCCACCTATGGCAGCAACGTCTTCGCCCAGCCGGGCGATATCGGCGGCGAGGGCGAGGCGGCGATCAACGGCGCCGCGCCGGCGCCGGTGACCCCGGCGACCAATGGCGCGGCGGCGCCGGCCGAGGCCGAGGTTGAGGCGGGCGCCGACGGCGAAGCCGTCCCCGAGCTCGCCGGCGAGGAAGGCGAGGGCGAGGAGAGCTCGATCTCGCTCGCCGCCATGGAGCTCGCGCTCAAGCCCAAGGTGCTCGAGACTTTCGACACCATCGCCGGCCTATACAAGAAGCTGCACAAGCTGCAGGACCAGCGCCTCGCCGCCATCCAGAAGGGCGAGCCGCTCGTCAAGGCGACCGAGAAGCGCTACGACAAGCTCAAGGCGGAGATGGTCGAGCAGATGGAGGGTGTGCGCCTCAACAACGCGCGCATCGAGCTCCTCGTCGATCAGCTCTATGAACTCAACCGCCGGCTGATGGGTGTCGAGGGCCGCATGCTGCGCCTCGCCGAATCGTGCGGCGTGAAGCGCCAGGACTTCCTGAAGAATTACTTCGGCAGCGAGCTGGCGCCCAACTGGCTCGACAGCGTCAAGAAGCTGCCCGGCCGCGGCTGGGCCAATCTCATCAAGAAGCATGCCGACGACATCGTGCAGCTGCGCGGCCAGGTGGCGACGACCTCGGCCGAGGCCGGGCTGCCGGTCAGCGAGTTCCGCCGCATCGTCGGCACGGTGCAGCGCGGCGAGCGCGAGGCCTCTCGGGCGAAGAAGGAGATGGTCGAGGCCAATCTCCGCCTCGTCATCTCGATCGCCAAGAAATACACCAATCGCGGCCTGCAGTTCCTCGACCTCATCCAGGAAGGCAATATCGGCCTGATGAAGGCGGTCGATAAGTTCGAGTATCGCCGCGGCTACAAATTCTCGACCTATGCGACATGGTGGATCCGCCAGGCGATCACCCGCTCGATCGCCGACCAGGCGCGGACCATCCGCATTCCGGTGCACATGATCGAGACGATCAACAAGCTGGTCCGCACCTCGCGCCAGATGCTGCATGAGATCGGCCGCGAGCCGACGCCCGAAGAGCTCGCCGACAAGCTGATCATGCCGCTGGAGAAGGTCCGCAAGGTTCTGAAGATCGCCAAGGAGCCGATCAGCCTCGAGACGCCGATCGGCGACGAGGAAGACAGCCATCTCGGCGATTTCATCGAGGACAAGAATGCGATC
>DATAQP010000331.1:0-2977 GCA_036264595.1 Allostellaceae bacterium | reverse complement strand
TTGCTCGGCCGGCCGACGAAGAAGGTGCGCTCGTTCTCGCTCACCATGCCGTTGAGGCGGATGTTGCAGATGGTGACGACGACATGCCCCTTCTCGAAGCGCGCCCCGGTCGGCGCGCCTTCGCCGTGCGGCGAGGCCGAGGCCGGTCCGCTTAGCGTCCAGCAGCGCGGCTCGGCATTCTCGCCCGGGAAGCGCTTGGCTGCCTCCTCGACGATGAGCGCCGCCATCGCATTGTCGAGCTCCTGCACCAGCCGGCCGGGCCGAATGTTCTCGCGATAGCGCGCCTGGCCCCAATCGGAGAGCTCGGCGGCGGCGCGGTGGACAGCGATCTCCTCCTTGGTCTTGACCCAGCGTAGCGCGCGCATCGCCGCAAGCGTCAGGACAAGCTTGAGATCCGGCAACAGCGCCGGCAGGCGGCCAAGCGGCCCGCCCGCGGAATCGACGCCGATGCGGCCGCGCCCGAGTCCGGCGCCGTGCAGCAGCTCGGTAACCATCTCCGGCCATTGCCCGACGAGGGGCAGGCGATTGGCGACGCGCGGATGCTCGCTATAGATATGGATCTCGGAGAACCACATCGTCCCGCGCTCGCGGGCGAAGCGGATGTGATTGGTCGAGAGCTCGTTCATCACAGCGAAGGGTGCGCCGTCGCGCGGCACCACGGCGACGATCGGCCGCTCCCAGGGCTGCACGTCGACATGAAAATTTGTCGCGTATTGAAAGAAGTCGGGGCTCGTGAAGGCGAGCGCGTCGAGCCCGTTCGCTTCCATCATCGCCCGCATGTCGCGCAGGCGCTGGGTAAAGACCTTGCCACTCAGAAACGCCATATCATTCTCCCTTAACGCTGCAACCACAGATAGGCCGGCACGGCGAGCGCGGCGAAGACGAGACCGAGCGGAATGTCGGATTCGTCGTACCAGCCCGCGGCGTTAGAGATGTTGATAGTGCCGAGCGCCTTGCCGTCATGGACGATCGGTAGGTTCAGCATCGCGTCGCAGCCAAGCGAGGCGATCAGCACATGGTCGGCGAAGACGGCGCGGATATCGGCCGCGTCATAGCCGATCCACGGCCGGTGCTCGACGAGGACCTGCTTCGCCCAGAAGGTCGGATTGAGCGGCTTGCGCCCGCCGACCGGATAGGTCGTGGTGTTGCTGCTGTAGCGGCGTTCGGACTCGCCGCTCTCGGGATGGAACTGCAGGACAGTGAAGAGGCGATGGCCGAACACCGCCTGCATCGCGCGGTCGAGCGCGGCGAAGGACGCGCCCGGCTGACCGGTCGCCGCGATGGCGGCGGCGACACTCCGCAGATGCGGCAGCGGGTCGATGGTGCCAAGCTTGCTCATGCTGTCTCGCTTATTTCTGTGCCAGTTTCGGTAGCCGCTCCGGCAGGATGCCCTGGGGTCGGAAGCGCAATATCAGGATCAGTGTCACGCTGATGACGATCTCCCGCAAGGAGGCGACCTGCACGGCGGCGAGACCGGGAACCCAGCCGGCGACGAAGCGCGTCGATTCCTGAAAGAAGACGATGAGCACGGCACCGAGCATCGCGCCGTAGTTGTTCCCTGTCCCGCCGGCGCTCAGCGCCAGCACGATGTAGATGGTGATCAGCGGCACGAAGGCGTCGGGCGCGATATAGGAGGTGTAGTGGCCGTAGAGGGCGCCGGCGAGACCAAGGATACCGGCACTGATGGCGAAGGCTTCGACCTTGAAGGCGATAACCCATTTGCCGGCAATGCCGGCGACCTGATCGTCGTCGCGGATCGCCCGCAACACGCGGCCGAACGGCGAATGTCGCAGATTCTGCAGCACCAGGACGATGACGGCGAGAAAGGCGAGGACGATCGCTAGATAGACCAGGTTGAAATCCTGCGGGCTGATGCTACCGCGCCAAGGGCCGGGAATACCCGAGATACCGTCGGTGCCGTTGGTCAGCCAGATCTCGTTGCTGGCGATGATGCGCACGACCTCGGAGAAACCGAGCGTCACGATGGCCAGGTAGTCCCCACGTAGCCGCGCCGTGATCAGCGCCATGACGCTGCCGCAGGCGGCGGCGAAGGCGAAAGCGGCGCCGAGGCCGACGACGATGGGTGCGCCGAATCTGAAGGTTAGCAGCGCCGAGGCGTAGCCGCCGAGGGCGAAGAAACCGACGAGGCCGAGATTGATCATCCCCGCCATGCCCCAAACAATGTTGAGCCCGAGCGCCATCAGCGCGTAGAGCCCAGCAAAAGTCAGCATGGCGACGAGATAGTTGATCATCGCCGCGCAGAGCGATCGGCGGCGTGCGGTATCCGTCGCGGAAGAGAAAGCCGCCGGCCATCGTTCTTCTCAATGCGAGGGGTGTTATGTGGTCTCGCAGGTGATGTCATGCGAATCCTGGTTCTACTGACGGTCTGTGCGCTTGTATCCGGCTGCGGCGCCGCCGCCGCACCCTGTCGCGTCGCCTCGGCGGGGCTGAAAATCGTGCCGCTCGTCGGCCATGTCGCCGCGGCACCGACCGATGCGTGCGCCGATGTGATCGATCCCTGAGCCATCTCGCCGCACGCGCTAATATGCTCGCTCGCCCAGCAGGCCGCGCGGCCGCAGGGTGAGGACCAGCAGGATGGCAACGAAGCCGATCGCCGAGCGATAAGGCGGATCGAGCACGAGAAGCGAAAGCTCCTCGGCGACGCCGATCGTCAGCGCGCCGACGACGGCGCCCGGAATGCTGCCGAGACCGCCGACGACGGCGGCGGCGAAGACCGAAAGCACGGCACGGAAGCCGGTCAGCGGATCGATCGAGGTGTCGAGCCCGACCAGCATGCCGCCGATCCCGGCGAGACCCATGCCGACGAAGCTGGCAAGACGCCCGACCATGTCGGCATTGATCCCCTTGATGTCCGCGAGCATCGGATTGTCGGCAACGGCGCGCATCGCCTTGCCGGTGCGGGTGAAGGCGAGGAAGAGAAAGACCGCCGCCATCGCCAGTACTGCGACGGCAAAAT
>DATAQP010000176.1:0-20254 GCA_036264595.1 Allostellaceae bacterium | reverse complement strand
GGCGGGGTTGTAGCCGCGCGGCGAGCTGTAGGAGAGCAGCTCGCATTCGAAGCCGTTGGGATAGCCGCCTTCCGCGAGAAGCTTCTTCGCCTTCTCGGGGTCGTAGGAATAGCCCTTGAGCGACGGATCGAAGCCCCATTGCGATGACGGCAGGGGCGAGGTCATCGTTTGGGCCAAGCCCTGATACAGCGTCTTGTTCAGCGTCTCCTTGTCGACCGCGTAGTTGAGCGCCTGGCGAACGCGCTTGTCGGAAAAGAACTTGATGTCGTTGGGCAGCGCGATGCCGCTCACCGCGAGGCCTGGCTGGTTCATGACGACGAGATTGGCATCGCTGCGTGCCGCCGGAACCGTCTGCACGCTGACATCGGCGAGGATGTGGACGTCGCCGCGCTTGATCGCGAGCAACGCCGCCTGGGCGTCGGGGACGATCTTGAAGACGATGCGGTCGACCTGCGGCTTTCCGCCCCAGTAATTGGGGTTGGCGTCGAGGATGACCTGGTCGCCCTGGCGGTATTCCTTGAAGATGAAGGGACCGGTGCCGACCGGGTGATTGCGGAAATCCTTGGCGAATTTGGTCACCGCCGTCGGGCTGACGACGCCGTTCCACACCATCGCGAGATTGGTGGTGAAGGGACCCGACACGTTGTTGAACTTGAAGACCACGGTGTTGTCGTCCGGCGCCGAGTAGCTGGCGACCTCGCCATACGTATCGTCGATGAAGCTTTCGACCGGCCCTGTGTTGAAGATCGAATCGGGATCCGACTTGTCGAGCAGGCGCTTGATCGTCTTCACATAATTCGGCGCATTGAACGGCGTGCCGTCATGGAATTTGACGCCCTTTCGCAGATGGAAGGTATAGGTGAGACCGTCCTCCGAGATGTCCCACTTCTCGGCCAGACCCGGCTCAACATCGACCGAGCCCGGCTTGTACTTCACCAGGCTGTCAAAGATCGTCGCCATGATGAAGCCCGAGGTGTTGTTCTGCACCGCCTCGGGATCGAAACCCGTGGGATCGGCGGCGATGGCGATGACGAGAGTCTTCTGCGCCATCGCATGTCCGGTCAGCGACGCCAGGATCAGCGCCGCGGCAAGCAGTAATCGTTTCATGGTGTGCCCCTCCTGTGTTCGGCTCGATTATTCACACCTGACCAGCAGGGGCGCCCTGCCTTGGCTGAGCCCTATCTCGGCTACGCCCTGGCGCGCCACCCGCAAACGGAACCTCCACGAAGCCTGTCAATCGGACGAAATTCTAGCTGAAAAATTATTTACACGTACAGCGTTCTATGGGTAACTCTTTCACGTATCCATCCGTTCTGTCATCAAGAAACCTCTAGGTTCGGCGATCCCGGCCCATGAAATTATATTTTCATCACCTCCGATTCTGAACGAGATCGGGACGCAATGTTGAACGAGATGAACGGGCGGACGAAAGCGCGGGGCGGCCGATCGCCGGCCGACGAGACGGTGATGGCGCGTATCGCCGCCGCTTATCCGACGCTCTCGCCGGCCCACCGCAAGGCAGCCGATTTCGTCCTTGCGCATCCTTTCCATGCGGCGACGATGATGATCGACGAGTTGGCGCGCGCCGCGCGCATCTCGGTTGCCACCGCCAATCGCTTCGCACGCGCCCTCGGCATCGACGGCTATCCGGAATTTCGCGCCGAGCTGGTCCGCACCTTCAGCACGACTCTCGCCCCGGTCGAGAAGCTGCGCGTCGAGCTGCAACGCAATGCGGGCGTCGGCGAGATCGCCCGCGCCTCGCTCGAGCAGAGCCAGCGTAACCTGCGGACGACCTTGCACCATGTAGCGGCTGAGAACACCAGTCGCGCGGTAGCGACGATCCTTGCCGCCGAACGGATTTTCACCGTAGGTTTCGGGATGAGCGGCGCGCTGGCGAATTTCGCGGCGGATGCGCTGTCGCCCTATTGCCGGTTCGCGCAGAACGCCGCCGGCGAGGGCGGTGCCGAGCAGGCCGTCCGTCGATTGTTCCGCCTCGCCGCCGGGGATATCGTCATCGGCATTGCGCTGCCGCGCTATTCCAAGGACACGATCGATCTGCTGCGCTTTGCCCGCGAGCGCGGCGCCACCGTCATCGCCATCACAGACGGGCCGTCGTCGCCGGTCGCCAAAAACGCCGACATCGTCTTCTATAGTCGGCGCCGAGCACGGCGTGCTGACGAGCTCGGGCGTTGCCGCCTTCGCGCTGATCGAAGCGCTCGGCGCCGCGGTGGCGCGGCAGACCAAGGACCCGCTCGATGCCGCGACGGAATTCACCGAGCGGGTGCTGCCCTATCTCTATCTCGGCGCTCTCGACGAGGCGCCGCTGCCGTCCCGCCGTCGGTCGGTGGCCTCGCCACGAAAGACCACGACATCTTCCTCCAGTCCAACCAGCAGAGGCAAAATTTCATGACGAATACCCATCCGCTTCCGGCCATCGCGCTCCATGGCGGCGCCGGCACCATCGCCCGCAGCAGCATGACGCCTGACCAGGAGGCGCTCTATCACGCCGGGCTCACCGGTGCCGTGCGCGCCGGCCAGCGTGTGCTTGAGCAGGGCGGCTGCGCGCTCGATGCGGTGACCGAGGCGGTCATCGCGCTGGAGGACTATCCGCTGTTCAACGCTGGACACGGCGCGGTCTACACGCGCGACGGCAAGCACGAGCTCGACGCCTCGATCATGGACGGTCGTACGCTGGCGACCGGCGCGGTCGGCTGCGTGCGGCGCATCCGCAACCCGGTTCGCGCGGCGCGCATCGTCATGGAGCGCTCGGAATACGTCTTCATGGTCGGCGAGGGCGCCGATGCCTTCGCCCTCGAGCACGGTCTCGTCGAAGTCGAGAACAGCTACTTCGACACCGAAGGACGCTACGCCCAGTGGTTGCACGTGCGCGAAGGCGGCGGCATCGCCCTCGACCACGACGCCGCCAGCCGCTTCGCCGCCCAGACGAGCGCGCCGATCGATGCCGGCCGCAAGCTCGGCACGGTCGGCGCCGTCGCCATCGACCGCGACGGCAACCTTGCCGCCGCGACCTCGACCGGCGGCATGACCAACAAGCATTCCGGCCGCATCGGCGACAGCCCGCTGATCGGGGCAGGCTGCTATGCCGACAACCGCACGGTCGCCATCTCGGCGACGGGCGTCGGCGAAGTCTTCGTGCGCACCGTCGCCGCCCACGATATCGCCGCCCGCATGGACTATACCGGCGCCAGCCTCGCCACGGCATGCCAGCAGGTCATCATGGAGAAGCTGCCGCCGCTCGGCGGGCGCGGCGGCATCGTCGCGATCGACCGGCATGGCAATGTCGAGCTGCCGTTCAACACGGAAGGCATGTATCGCGGCCATGCGCGCGGCAGCGAAACGCCGGTCACCGGGATCTATCGTTGAACCAACGCCCTTGAACCAGGGTCAGGAGATCGATCATGCCGCTTCACCTCCCGGCGAGCGCCGGTCAGAACCGTTGGTCAGGCTATGTCGAGCCGGAGGCCGGCCTCGCCCTGCCCTGCACGATCATCCGCGGCCGCCGCCCGGGACCGAAATTGCTGGTCACCGCCGGCGTCCACGGCGCGGAGTATTCGGCGATCGAGGCGGCACGCCGTCTCACCGCGCTCGATCCCGATCGGCTGAGCGGCGAGATCACCATCCTGCCCGTCGTCAACATCAAGGCCTTCTGGAGCCATCAGCCCTATATCAATCCGCTCGACGGCAAGAACATCAACCGGGTCTTTCCTGGCGATGCCAATGGTACGGCCAGCGACCGGCTGGCGGCGTGGCTGGTGCAGACCGCGATGACCGGCATGGATGGCTATGTCGACCTGCATTGCGGCGACATCATCGAGGCGTTGCTGCCTTTCGCCATCTACGCCGACGGCGATTCGCGTAGCGGCGAGCTCGCGATGGCCAGCGGCTTCTCCCATGTCGTCCGCAGCAGCGCGAGCGGACACAGCTACGGCGCGGCAAGCAAGCTCGGCATCCCCGGCGTGTTGCTCGAGAGCGGCGGCAACGGCCTGTGGAGCGAAGACAGCGTCGGACCGCTCGAGACCGGGGTCGAGCTGATCATGGCGAAGCTCGGGATGCTGAGCGATGCGGGCGCCGCGAAGAAACCGCCGCCGCGCGTCTGCCGGATGGCGGTGACCAAGGCGCCGGTCTCGGGGTTCTGGCACCCCGCCGTGACGCCCGGCGCGAATGTCGAGCGGGGCGCCGCGGTCGGCGTGATCTATGATCTGCTCGGAGCGACCAAGCGGACGATCGTCGCCGAGCATTCGGGGCCGATCCTCTACCATGTGACCAGCCTGGCGATCAGCGAAGGCGAGCCGCTTGTCGGCATCGCCATCTGAGACCCGTAAGCGGCTTCTACTCCGGCGTCGACCAGAAGGCCTCGGTGCGGGCGAAGGCCTTCCAGTCCTTGCGCAACCGGGGCTCGAACTCGCAGAGGTCGCGCGCGTGCCAGCCGATAACCTTGCCCGCGGCGTCGCCCCATTCGCTCGATAGCGCGGCCTCGCCCTCGCCCTTGAGCCGTGTCACCAGATCGGTCGCCGAGGCGACGTCGTTGAGATGGCCAAGCCCCGATTGCAGCTCGGTGAGATGGCGCAGATAGCGCTGAACCGACTTGCGGTCGTAAAGCGAGCGGAAGAACTCGGTCGCGTAGCGCAGCTTCTTGAGCGCGACGCGCAGGTCATGGCGGCGCGAAGCGGTCTGGCGGGCGAAATGCGCGCCGCGCTTCAGCGCCCGCTTGCGGCGTTCGGCGAGCAGGCGGTCGGCCAGCGTGACGACGGGGCTGAGGAGCATGGCGGAGCGCTCCGAGACCGGCTGCTGGCGCCACCCTTTGCCGTCGAGCCAAGCGCCGATTTTCAGTAGCAGCGTCGTATAGCGCGCCGACGCTATCGCCTCGCTCGCCGCCCGATAGGCGACCGCCCGACGATCGCGCGCGGCGCCCTCGAGCATCGCCAGGCTGGCGTCCTGCGCGAAATGGCCGCGCACCGGACTGACCAGCTCGCCGAGAAAGACGTCCCATTCGCGCGCCGCGGCGAGGGTGCCCGCCAGCCATTTGATCTCGCCGGCGAAGAGGTCGTATTGCGCGGGCGGCAGCAGAGAGCGGAACACCGACAGAGCGGAGCGCATGCGACGGAGCGCGACCCGCATCTGATGGAGAGCGAGGGCATCCTGCTCCAGCAGTACCAGCCTTTCGTTGTTGACGAGATGATCGAAGCACTGGCGAATGATGGTAGCGAGCGCGTCCTCCACCGTCATGTCCGGGGTGAGCTCGATCGGGGCAGCGTGCACCGGGAGCCGCGCCGCGCCATCGACCAGCGCGTAGCCACGCTCCGACTTGCTGCGGCTCTCGACGCGCAGTGGCGCGATCTCGCTGAGCGCCAGGGCAAGGTCGTAAAGCGCGGCGGGATCGCCGCTCTTGAGTTCCAACTCGACTTCGCTGACCGGCAGGGCCGCCCCGTCCGGGGTGCGTATCTCGCCTTCATCGAAGGCGACCTCGATCGCCGCTCCGTCCTTGCCAGCAGCATTGCCGAGATGCCGAATCGTTCGCTTGATATGGCTGGCAAAAACCGGGCGCAACTCATCCGCCCGCAGGCGTCCGAGTTGACCATTCATCTCGGCGGTGATCGCCGCGACATCGGGGGCGGCACTGGCAAGCGGCGCTTCCCATTCGCCACGATGCAAGGCACCGCCATGAGGGCGGCCGTTACTCTTCACCGTCTGCACGTAGTGACGTCCCTGCTTACGAACCCGCAAGGTCATGTTCTTCCGGCGCAGCCGCAGATCGGCGGTGTCGAAATAGACGCTCTCCAGCGTACGGGGCCCCGCCGCCCCGGCGGACGGGGGTGAGAGCAGCGGCGAATCGCGCAACAGGGGCAGATCCTCGGAGCGAACCTGCAGCTTCAGCTCGATCTCCGTACCGGTCGGCGACTTTTCGCCCTCCATATTCCACCCGAGCGTTGGTCGATCATCGAAAATAGCGCACCAATCGGCCGAATCTGACCGCTAGATGCGGTTTTGCCGTTGCTAAGCGACTTAGAAGGTTTCGGACCAGTCGGCCAGCACGAGTACAGCGGGGCTCAAAAGCCAAAGCAATCATTTTCATCACACTGACACAAAAATTTCATTTTTATGTCGCATGTCCCGGCTATTCGCATTCCGCCTTCGGCAATCCCGCCATGTCATGACGCTGTCACAGAATCTCCTGATCATAGGCGGACTTAGCGAATCGCTTCTGGTCGGGCGGGGGTCTCGATGAAGGGCATGAGCAGCCGCATCGCGGCTTACGGACTGGCTGCCTGCTTCGCCTTGGCCGCTCCGGCCATTGCCCAGACCACCGGGCGAAGTGCAGCGAAAGCGGATCGTGTCCTGCTCATCAGCATCGCCGGAATGCACGATTTCGATTTGACGCGCTTCGTCGCCGCCCACCCGGACTCCGCCCTCGCCCGGCTCGGCAAGCGCGGCGCGGTCTTCAGCCAGGCCATGGCGCCGGTCCCGTCGGACAGCTTTCCCGGCATGATCGCGCTGGTCACCGGCGCGCTGCCCAAGCGGACTGGCGTCTTCTATGACGACAGCTGGGATCGCGCCTTGTCGCCCGCCGGCTCGGATTGCTCGAAGAAGGGCGCCGCGGCGCCGTTCAATGCCGATATCGACGTCGATGGCGACAAGATCGACACCACTATCGACGAGGCGAAGCTGCCGCGCGATCCGGCACGGGGCTGCAAGCCGGTATGGCCGCACCAATATCTTCGCGTCAATACCATCTTCGAGATCGTCAAGGCGGCGGGCGGGCGCACCGCCTGGGCCGACAAGCATCCGTCCTATGAAATTCTCCGCGGCCCCTCCGGCAAGGGTATCGATGATCTCTATACGCCGGAGATCAGCGCCGCCAAGGCGGATACCACCGTCGAGAAGGCCATACCGAACGACGAGTTGCGCGTCACCGCCGTGCTCAACCAGATCGCCGGGAAGAATGCGGCCGGCGGCGCCGCCGCCGTGCCCGCCCTCTTCGGCATGAATTTCGAAGCGTTCAGCGTCGCCCAGAAGAACAGCGCCGGCTATCTCGACGCCGCTGGCACGCCGAACCCGGAGATGACCCGGGCGCTGACCGCCATCGACCAAAGCCTGGCGCGCATGCTCGCGGCGCTCGACAGCGCCGGGCTGAGCGCCCGCACCGCGATCGTCGTCACCGCCAAGCACGGGCAATCGCCTGTCGACATCGGCAAGAAGCGCATCGTCGACAGCAAGGCGCTGAAGAGCGCCGTCGGCGACGCGCTTGCCTATCAGACGGCCGACGACGTCGCTCTGCTCTGGCTCACCGACCGCGCGAAGGCACCGGCGGTGCGCAGCGCGCTCGAGGCACGGCGCGGCGAGCTCGGTATCGGCCGGATCCACGGCGGCAAGGCTCTGCTGGCGGAATTCGGCGACCCGGCGCGCGACAACCGCGTCCCCGACCTCATCGTCGAGAGCGCGCCCGGCGTGATCTATACCAAACCGACGGCCACCAAAATCGCCGAGCATGGCGGCTTCGCCAAGGAAGACCGCCACGTGGCGCTGCTCGTCGCCCTTCCCGGCGGACGGGCGACGACCGTGACGGAAAAGGTCGAGACGCGGGCCGTTGCACCGACCATCCTGCGCATTCTCGGACTCGACCTCAAGCGGCTCGACGCGACAGCGACCGGCGTGCGACCGCTGCCCCAGCTTGGGTTCTAGACCGGCGGCGGATGGACGATTTTTGGGCAGATCATCGGCGGTTCTCCCCCTCGCCGCGCGCCGTCGATGCAACCCCTGCCCTCCCGCCGCGCTTTCGTGAGCCGCCGGATTTCACGTGGGGCGTCTTTGCCACGCCGGAAGGGAGCAAGCTGCGCTGGGGTCACCTCGCGGCCTCGACGCCGCGCGCCTATTGCGTCCTCGTCGGCGGCTTCACCGAGTTCGTCGAGAAATACTTCGAGACGATCGGCGATCTCGTCGCGAGGGGGCTTTCCGTGTGGTGTCTCGATTGGCATGGCCAGGGCGGCTCGCAGCGCCCCGTCGTACTGCCGAACCGGCCGCGGGCACGCCTTTTCGACCGCGACGCCAGCGATCTCGCGGCATTCGCCAGCTCGGTTCTGCCCCGTGACGGCAAGCGGGTCCTAATCGCCCATTCAATGGGGGGCGCCATCGCGCTGCTCTGCTTGCACGCCCATCGCGGATTGTTCGATGCCGCGGTTCTGTCGGCGCCGATGCTCGGCCTGGCAACCGGCGGCATTCCCGCCGCGACGGCCCGCCTCATCGCCAGCACGGCAACGCTGTCCGGTTTCGGCAGCCTATTCATCCCCGGCGCGCGGCAATGGCGTAGCGCGGCGCGGCATACGCCGGCGCTGAGCCGCACCTCGAGCGATCCGGAGCGCTGTCGCGTTCACCGTGCCTGGTTCGAGGCGCGCCCCGAGCTCACGGTCGAGGGGCCGACCTATGGCTGGCTCGATGCGGCGTTTCGCGTCACCGAGCGCATCCAGCGTGCCGATTTTCTCTCCCGCATCCCGACGCCGACGCTGATCGGCAGCGCGGGTCTCGAGGCGTTCGTCGATCGCCGGGTGCATCGTCACGCGGCGATTTGCATGCCCGATTGCACGCTCGTCGAGCTGCCGCACTCGAAGCACGAGCCGTTCCTCGAAACCGATGCCGTTCGCGACCATTGGCTCGCCGCGATCGACCAGTTTCTCGCGCCGCGGCTCGGCAGCTGACGATCGCTATTGATCGCGGCCGCGCCGCAGGAAGTGGTTGAAGTACTTGTCGGTGACGCCGTCGGTAACGACGACAATGCAGACATCCGTCGTGCCGAATTCGTGGTCGACGACCGCGCCATCGCCGACGAAGCCGCCGACGCGCAGATAGCCCTTGACCAGCGGCGGGAGCGCGGCGATCGCCGAGCGGGCATAGACTTGCGCAACCGCCGCTGCGGCGTCGATCTTGTCGGGCGGCAGCAAGTCCATGTTCACATAGCGCGCCGCCAGCGCGCGGGCGCGTAGCGACGGCGGCGCCAGATGGTGCTGGTGGAGATAGGCGAGCGCCGGCCCCAACCGGCCGATATCCGTGCCCGGCAGGCTGGCGCAGCCGAAAAGCAGCTTGATGTCGTGCCGCAGCACATAATCGGCAATGCCGCGCCACATCAATTGCATGATGGCGCCGGTGCGGTAGGCCGCGTCGACGCAGGAGCGGCCGAGCTCGAGAATCTCGCCGGGATAGGCGAGCAGCGGGGATATGTCGAACTCCGTTGCCGAATAGAACCCGCCATGGCGGGCAGCCTCGCTGCGCCGGAGCAAGCGGTAGGTCGCGACGACCGAGCCGCCGGCGACGCCGGCTTCATGATCGATGATCAGGAGATGATCGCAGCAAGTATCGAAGGTGTCGCGGTCGCGCCGCTCGAATGCCGCACGCGCGCTCGGGCGAGCGCCCATCTCCTCATAGAAGACGCGATAGCGCAGGGCCTGTGCCGCATCGATCTCCGCCGCCGAATTCGCCAGCCGCACCTCGAGGCCTTTGCGCAGCCCGACATCTTGCCGGAGCGCGGTCGTCGGTTGGTCTACGACTTGAGGAAGAGCGACCATTCTTTACTTCCCCTTCTATGGGCGTCATCCGGTATTGCACCGCTTTGTTAAGCGGCTGTGACAGGAATATTTTATATTTACGCTGCCGGACGAACGGCCGGCGCGCCGCGGTCGATCCGGCAAAGGTTCTGCACGAACAGCTCGGCGCAGCGTGCCCAGGTGAAGGTGAGCGCATAGTTGCGGCAGGCGATCGGTGAAATCTCGAGCGCCCGCAGAGCCGCGCGCTTGAGATCGTCATCGAGGCAGCCGACACCGCTGCCGCCGATCACGTCGAGGGGCCCCGGTACCGGAAAGGCGGCAACCGGGACGCCGGAGGCGAGCGCCTCGAGCATGACGAGACCGAACGTGTCGGTGCGGCTGGGAAAGACGAAGACATCCGCCGCCGCGTAGTAGCGGACAAGATCCGCCTCGCCGCGAAAGCCGGCGAAATGCGCCAGCGGATAGCGCCGGCGCAATGTGGCAAGCTGCGGGCCGTCCCCGACAACGATCTTCGAGCCGGGCAGATCGAGTTCAAGAAAGGCGAGAAGATTCTTTTCCACGGCGACGCGCCCGACGGTTAGAAAGACCGGACGCGGCATCTGAAAATAATTCTTCTCCGCCGGATGAAAGTGCTCGGTATCGACGCCGCGTGTCCAGCGCCGCAGATTCTTGAAGCCACGCGCCGCGAGCTCGTTCCGGATGCTCTCGGTCGCCACCATGACGCCGGCCGCCGCGCCGTGAAACCGGCGTAGCAGCCAATAGCTCACCGCCGCGGGAAAGCCGAAGCGTGCGGCAATGTATTCGGGGAACCGCGTGCAATAAGCGGTGGTGAACGGGACGGCGCGCCTGATGCAATAGCCGCGTGCTGCGAGTCCGAGCGGCCCTTCGGTGACGACGTGGATGGCGTCCGGCGCAAAGTCGTCGAGACGTTGCGCCATGCGCTTGCGCGCGCCGACCGCCAGACGGATCTCGGGATAGAACGGGCATGGCACCGTCGCGAAGAGGTCCGGGGTGATCGCCACGACGACGTGACCGGCACGCGCAAGCTCGCGGATCAGCGCCGTCAACGTACGCACGACGCCATTCACCTGTGGTCGCCACGCATCGCTGACCAGCGCAATTCTCACCGTCTGGCTGCTCCGACGAGCGTCGATTCTTCCTCTTCGGCATTGGCGAGCTCGCTCGGGTGCAGCGGGTCGAGCGAGCGCAGTTCGATCCAGTGCACGACCTCCAAGCGACCGTCGAAATGCTCGACGAGAGCGGTGCAGCTCTCGACCCAGTCACCGTCATTGCAATAGAGAATGCCGTCGATCTCGCGAATCTCGGCCATGTGGATGTGACCGCAGACGACTCCGTCGACGCCGCGCCGACGCGCCTCCTCGGCAACAGCCGCGGCGAAGCTGCCGACGAACTGCACGGCATTCTTTACCCGGCTCTTGAGATACGCCGAAAGCGACCAGTACGAATAGCCGAGACGCCGGCGCACCACGTTGAGATGGAAATTGAGCCAGAGCGCCAGCGTGTAGGCGCCATCGCCGACGAGCGCCAGCCATTTGGCATATTTGACGACACCGTCGAATTGGTCGCCATGGATTACGAGAAGCCGCTTCCCGTCCGCCGTGACATGCACGGCGTCCTCCCGCAAGGCGATGCCGCCGAACTCCAGATTGAAGTAGTCGCGCAGCCATTCGTCGTGGTTGCCCGGAATATAGATGACGCGCGTTCCCTTGCGCGCCTTGCGCAGGAGCTTCTGCACGACATCGTTATGGCCCTGCGCCCAATACCAGGATTTCTGCAGGCGCCAGCCATCGACGATGTCGCCGACGAGATAGAGGGTTTCGGACTCGTTGTAGCGCAGGAAGTCGACGAGGAAGTCAGCCTTGCAGCCGCGCGTGCCGAGATGAATGTCGGAAATCCAGATCGTGCGGTAACGCCCGCCCATCTGTTTCCATGTCGTGCTGCTTGCGTTCAGCATGGCAGCACCCTACCTACATATTGTGTCATCTATGTTATGGCACCCATATTTTGTCGACGGTCATTTTGATATTTTCGCCGGCCGCAGACGGGAGATGCGCATGGCGACGAAGGCGACAGCGCAACCGGCAAGCATGAAGAGCGCGAGATTCTCCGCCAGATCGCCAACGGCGAGCCCGAGCATGCCGCCGAAGAAATAGCCGGCGGCGACGAAACTCGCGCCCCATAGCGCCGAGCCAAGCAGATTGAACACGGTGAAGCGACGCCATGTCACGGCACTGAGGCCGATGGCGAAGGATGAGATGTTGCGAATGCCGTAGACGAAGCGGAAGCTGAGGATGAACCACGCGTCGTAGCGCTCGAGCCAGGCGAGCGGCGCGATGACACGGGACCGCCAACGCGCGACGCGGCGCAGCAGCACCGGGCCGAAGCGCCGGCCCAGCTGAAACCAGCATTGATCCCCGCAGAAGCTGCCGATCGTCACCGAGAGGAAGAGGATCATCGGGTCGAGCACGCCCTGTGCCGCGGCAACGCCACCGAACAGCACAAAGGTCTCGCCTTCGAAGAATGCCCAGGTGAACGCGATCGCATATACCCAATCGCCGTGCTCGGCGATCAGATCAGACAAGGTCATCCGCGACGATCTCCCGCGCAGAACGGCCGACGACATGCCCCGCTAAGCCGTAGCCGTTCCTACGCCCGAGTCGCCGAATTCCGCATCGATCACGCACTGCCATCTCCGAGCAACACCGGCAGGCATCGCGCCGGTCAGAGTCATTCGCGCCGCCAGGGCATGCTTTATGACAAGTACTTTTCGGGATCGTGCCAATACTATGTCACTTCAGTGAAATATGGATCAGCCACCCAAATACAGAATGCTGGGGCGGCTTGATTTCTGTACCTTTCCGATGACCGTCGCATTCGCTTTCAAGAGGGTTGGCCGATGGCTTTGTCGACGATCAACGCTGCGGTGCAGCGGGAGGATTCGAGCCGAAAGGAGGCGCTGCTCGACCGCCTCTTTGCGTTATGGTTCACGCGCTTCGTCTACAATCAGATCTGGGAAGATCCGGCGGTCGATCTCGCGGCGCTAGCGATCGATTCCTCCTGCCGCGTCGTGACGATCGCATCGGGTGGCTGCAACGTCCTCAACTACCTTGCCGCCGACCCCGCCGAGATCGTCGCTGTCGACCTCAATCCGGCGCATATCGCCCTGACCCGCCTGAAGATCGGCGCGCTGCAACATCTTCAGGACTACCCGTCATTCTTCCAGTTCTTCGGCGTCGCCAAGGATCAAGCCAACGTGGCGCTCTACGACGCGCATCTGCGCGATCGCCTCGACGAGACGACGCGCCGCTTCTGGGACCATCGGACGCTGCTCGGGCGGCGCCGCATCGCCTTCTTCGCCAAGGGACTCTATCACCAAGCGCTGCTCGGCAAGTTCATTGGCTTCCTGCACGGCTTCGCCCGCCTGCTCGGCCAGCATCCCTCGCGCCTCCTGGCAGCGCAAAGCCTCGCCGAGCAACGCTCGATATTCGACGCGGAGATCGAACCGCTGTTTCGCACGCCGCTCGTTCGCCTGTTGTCGCGCCATCCCTTTATTCTCTACAGCCTCGGCATTCCACCCAGCCAATTCGCCAGCCTCGTCGAAGAGTCGAGCGGCAATCTGGCCGGGCTCTACCATGACCGCGTGCGGCATCTCGCTTGCGACTTCGACCTGTCGGACAATTATTTCGCCTGGCAGGCTTTCGGCCGCCGCTATGGATCGGACTCCGGCGCGCCGCTGCCGCCCTATCTGCAGCAGCGCAACTACGAGGCAATCCGCGACCGCCTGTCGCGCGTCACCACCCATACGATTTCGATGACCGCGTGGCTCGCCGGCGAGCCGACCGAGAGCTGCGACCGCTATATCCTGCTCGACAGCGTCGACTGGATGGATAGCCCGACCTTGACGGCGCTGTGGCGGCAGATCCATCGCACCGCCCGGCCGGGCGCCCGAGTCATCTTCCGCACCGCCGGCGCGCGCTCGCCACTCGAGCAGTTGCTTCCCGCCGGCAGCCTCGACGGTTGGCGCTGCCACCTCGAAGAAGGGCAAGGCTTCCTCGCCCGCGACCGGTCCGCCATCTATGGGGGGTTCCATCTCTATTCCCGCGACTGAGGCGGACGCCGCCGGCATCCGGCTCCGCATGGACCGGATGTATCGTCACCAGCGTCACATCTACGATTTGACGCGGAAATTCTATCTGCTCGGACGAGATGGCTTGCTCGCCGCGCTGCCGAGCGAGCCGGGCATGGCAATTTGCGAGATGGGCACCGGCACCGGACGCAATCTTATCCGCTTGGCGAGCCGCTCGCGCGCCACGCGACTCTACGGCATCGACATATCGCGGGCGATGCTGGCGACGGCCGACTCGGCGATCCAGCGCGCCGGTCTCGCCAAGCGCGTCCAGCTTGCCGAGTCGAATATCGAATCCTTCGATCCGCAACGCTGCTTCGGCGTCGCGCAATTCGACGTCGTCTATTTCTCCTATGTCCTGTCGATGCTACCGGAATGGCGCCCCGCGGTGAACCGCGCGATCGAAGTACTGCGCCCCGGCGGCACGCTGGCGGTCGTCGATTTCGCTGATCAGGCCGAGGCCTCGCCGTTACGACGGCGCATCCTGCTCGCCTGGTTGGCGCTGTTCGACGTTCATCCGCGATCCGAGATCGAGAGTGAGCTCGTCACCCTCGCCCGCTCTTTCGACAAGGCCCCGCAGCAGCGTTCGCTGGGGCGCGGCTACGCCTATCAGCTGATCTTTCGCAAAGCGATCTAGGCGGCGCGGCTCTCGTTGGTGTCGAGCGCGTAGCCGGCCGAGCGCACCGTGCGGATGATGTCGCTATTGCCCGCCACGTTGAGCGCCTTGCGCAAGCGGCGGATATGGACATCGACGGTGCGCGGCTCGACATAGACGTCCTGGCCCCAGACGGCATCGAGCAACTGCTCGCGGGAATAGACCCTGCCGGGGTGCATCATGAAGAAGCGCAACAGGCGGAATTCGGTCGGACCGAGATGGATCGGCTGGCCGTCGCGAATGACGCGATAGGCGGCAAGATCCATGACGACATCGGCGAACCGCAGATGCTCCTGCGACGGATCGTTGTTGGTGCGGCGCATGACGGTGCGGATCCGCGCCACCAGCTCGGCGGGGCTGAACGGCTTCGTCACGTAGTCGTCGGCCCCGCAATTGAGGCCGCGCACGCGGTCGCTCTCCTCGCCGCGCGCGGTCAGCATGATGATCGGCAGGCTGCGCAGCTCGGGGGCGCGGCGGATCTGGCGACAGACTTCGATGCCCGAGACCAACGGCAGCATCCAGTCGAGCAGGACGACGTCGGGCTTGCGCTCGGCGATGCGCGTCAGCGCCTCCTCGCCATCGGCGGCCTCGCTGACGGCGAAGCCCTCCTTCTCGAGGTTGTAGCGCAGCATGGTGACGATGGCGGCCTCGTCATCGACGATGAGAACGTGCGGTTTCAAGTGCGGTCACTCCCCCGAACAACGTTGACGGCCTGTGGCGGATCGAGCACCGCCATCGAGCGGTCGCCCTTTGGACGCGCCTGATTCAGCGGCGTGCCATGCACGAGGAAGTAGACGGTTTCTGCGATATTGGTGGCGTGATCGCCGATCCGCTCGATGTTCTTGGCGACGAACAGCAGATGCGTGCTGGCGGCAATGTTGCGCGGGTCTTCCATCATATAGGTCAACAGCTCGCGAAAGAGGCCGGAATACATCTCGTCGAGCTCCTCGTCGCGCGCCCAGACGAGCAGCGCCTTGTCGGCATCCCGCGCGACATAGGCATCGATGACGTCCTTGGTAAGGCCGCGGGCGAGATTCGCCATGCGCGGCAGGGCAAAGATCGGTTCCGCTGGAGGCGCATGCTTGAGCGCGATCGAGCGCTTGGCGACGTTTGCCGCGTAATCGCAGATCCGCTCGAGATCGCCGGCAATCTTCAATGCCGCCAGGATCTCGCGAAGATCGCGCGCCATCGGCTGGCGCAGGGCGAGCAGGCGCACCGCCAGCGTGCCGACCTCGGTCTCGAGCCTGTCGACCCGCGCATCGGCTTCGATGACGACGGTGGCAAGCTCGCTGTTGCGCTTCATCACCGCCTCGGTCGCCGCGGCGATCTGCGTCTCCGCCAGACCGCCCATTTCGGTGATCGTGTTGGTCAGGCGCTGGAGTTCCTCATCGTAGCTCTTGATGATGTGTTCCGATGCCATTGCTGCGTCTCTTCGCTCTAATACGCCTGCCATGATCAGCCGAAGCGGCCCGTGATGTAGTCCTCTGTCCGACGGTCCTTGGGGTTGGTGAAGATCGTTTCGGTTGCGGAAAACTCGACAAGCTCGCCGAGATACATGAAGGCGGTGAAGTCGGAGCTGCGCGCCGCTTGCTGCATGTTGTGGGTGACGATGGCGATGCAGTAATCGGTCTTCAGCTCGCTGATCAGCTCCTCGATCTTCTGCGTCGAGATCGGATCGAGCGCCGAGGCCGGCTCGTCGAGCAGAAGCACATCTGGCCGCACGGCGATCGCGCGCGCGATGCACAGCCGCTGCTGCTGGCCGCCCGAGAGGCTGAGCCCGCTCTGCTGCAGCTTGTCCTTCACCTCGGTCCACAGCGCCGCCCGCCGCAGCGCCGATTCGATGCGCTCCTCGAGCTCACTTGCCGCCAACTGCTCGTAAAGACGGATGCCGAAGGCGATATTGTCGAAGATCGACATCGGAAACGGCGTCGGCTTCTGGAAGACCATGCCGACCTTGGCACGCAGCAGGTTGAGATCCTGCTTGGGCTCGAGGATGTTCTTGCCGTCGATCAGCACCTCGCCGGTGGCGCGCTGACCGGGATAGAGGTCGTATATGCGGTTGAAGACCCGCAGCAATGTCGACTTGCCGCAGCCCGACGGTCCGATGAAGGCGGTCACCTGCTTGTCGTAGAGCGAGACATTGATGTTCCGCACCGCTTCGTAGTCCTTGTAGAAGAAGGACAGGTTGCGGACGACGACTTTTTCCACGAGCGCGGGGACCTGGTTGGGACCGGTGGCGGTCGCCGCGGGCTTGACTTCGATTCGCGGGGCGCCGGCAAAGCCACGCGCGGTAGCGGCGGAGGCCGATCTATTCGCGTTCATCGGGTGAAGCTGCTCCATGAAGCGAGGATGCGGGCAGTGATGTTGAGGACGAGAATGGTGACGGTGATGAGCAGCGCACCACCCCAGGCCAAGGTCTGCCAATCGGCGTAGGGGCTGAGCGCGAACTGGAAGATGACGACCGGCAGATTGGCCATCGGCGCGTTCATGTCGGTCGTCCAGAACTGATTGTTGAGCGCCGTGAAGAGCAGCGGGGCGGTCTCGCCCGCGATCCGCGCCACCGCCAGCATGACACCGGTCAGCATGCCTTGCAGGGCGGCGCGATAGGCGACCATGACGATCACCTTCCATTGCGGTGAGCCGAGCGCGGCGGCAGCCTCGCGCAGGCTGTTCGGTACCAGGCGCAGCATGTTCTCGGTCGTTCGCACGACTACCGGAACGACGATGATGGCGAGCGCCACCACCCCGGCCCAGGCCGAGAAATGCCCCATGCGAATGACCAAGAGCTCATAGACGAAGAGCCCGACGATGATCGACGGCGCGCTCAGCAGGATGTCGTTGATGAAGCGCACGGCGGAAGCGACCCGGCTCTCATTGCCGAATTCGGCGAGATAGGTGCCGGCGAGAATGCCGATCGGGGTACCGAGCAGCGTCGCCAGCGCCGTCATCATGATACTGCCCATGATCGGATTGAGGAGGCCGCCCTGGCTGCCGGGCGGCGGCGTCATCTTGAGGAAGAGATCGGGCGTGATTGCCGCCAGCCCGTTGCTGAGCAGCGAGAAGAGGATGAGCGCGAGCCATAGCAGGCCGAGCGCCGTCGCCGCCATCGAGAGGGCGATGAGGACGAAATTCTTCTGCCGCCGTCGTGCGTAGAGCCCGTTCATGTGCCGGCCTGCTTTTCGAGCTTGATCAGCATCATCTTGGCGAAGGCGAGGACGATGAAGGTGATGACGAAGAGGATGAAGCCGAGGGCGAAGAGCGAGGAAAGATAGAGCTCCCCAACCGCCTCGGTGAACTCGTTCGCCAGCGTCGCCGAGATCGTCGTGCCCGGCGCCAGGATCGAGCTTTGGATGCGGTGGGCGTTGCCGATGACGAAGGTCACCGCCATGGTCTCGCCGAGCGCGCGGCCGAGACCGAGCATGATGCCGCCGACGACGCCGACCCGCGTATAGGGCAGCACGACCTGCCACATCACTTCCCACGTCGTCGCGCCGAGCCCGTAGGCGGATTCCTTGAGGATCGCCGGCACCGTCTCGAAGACGTCGCGCATCACCGCCGAGATGAAGGGCAGGACCATGATGCCGAGAATGAGCCCGGCAGTGAGCACGCCGATACCGAGCGGCGGACCACCGAACAAGTAACCGATGCCGGGGACGGCACCGAGCGTGTCGGTGATCGCCGGCTGAATGTAGGATTGCATGAAGGGCGCGAAGACGAAGAGGCCCCATATGCCGTAGATGATGCTCGGAATGGCCGCCAGCAGCTCGATCACCGTGCCGAGCGGCCGCTTGAGCCAGACCGGGCAGAGCTCGGTGATGAAGACGGCGACTCCGAAGGCGACCGGGATGCCGATCAGCATGGCGATCGCGGAGGTCACCAGCGTGCCGTAGATCGGCGCCAGCGCGCCGAAGACCTCGGTGACCGGATTCCACGAGTCGGTGGCAAGGAAGCGCCAGCCGAAGGCGTCGAGGGCCGGCAGGGCGCCATTGACGAGCGAGACGATGACGCCGCCGAGGATGACGAGAACGAGGATGGCGAAGAAGGCGGTCGCTGCGCGAAAGGCAGGATCTGCGAGCTTGCCGAGCCCGCCGATCCGAATTTCCTTGGCAGCGATATCTGTCATGGGCCTCTCGTGTTCGAAGCGGTCTGCGGCGGCCGGACGAGATACCCGGCCGCCGCCCGCATTACGCTGCTAGGATGACGCGCCGGTCCACACCGGCTTGCCATCGGCACCCTTGATCTCCTGCTTCCAGCGCTCCTCGATGAGCTTCACGACGTTGTCCGGGAACGGGACGTAGTCGAGCTCTTCGGCGAGCTTCTGGCCGTTCTTGAAGGACCAGTCGAAGAAGGCGAGCACCTGCTTCGCCGATTCCGGCTTTTCCTGCGTCGTGTGCATGAGGATGAAGCTGGTCGCGGTGATCGGCCAGCTCTGCTTGCCCGGCTGATCGGTCAGGATGAGGTAGAAGCCCGGCGCCTTCGCCCAATCGGCATTCGCCGCCGCCGCCTGGAAGGTCGCGTTGCTCGGCTGCGGGAACTCGTGATCCTTGTTCTGGACCAGGGCATAGGCCATCTTGTTCTGCTTCGCATAGGCGTACTCGACATAGCCGATGGCGCCGTCGGTGCGGCTGACCAGCGCGGCGACGCCTTCGTTGCCCTTGCCGCCGAGACCGGTCGGCCATTCGAGGGCGGTGTTGACGCCGACCTTGGACTTCCAGTCGCTGCTCATCTTCGCCAGGTAGTCGGCGAAGTTATAGGTCGTGCCCGACCCGTCCGACCGGTGGACGACGGCGATCGCCTGATCGGGCAGGCTGACGCCCTTGTTGAGATCGGCGATCTGCTTGTCGTTCCACTTGGTGATGGTGCCGAGGAAGATGTTGGCGAGGATCGGGCCGTTGAGCTTGAGCCTGCCCGGCTCGACGCCCTTGACGTTGAGGACCGGCACGATGCCGCCCATGATCATGGGGAACTGGGTGAGGCCGTTCTTGGCGAGATCCTCGGGCGTCAGCGGCACGTCGGAGGCGCCGAAATCGACCGTTTTGGCCTCGATCTGCTTGATGCCGCCGCCCGAGCCGATCGACTGGTAGTTCATCGAAACGCCGGTCTTGGCCTTGAAGGCCTCGGCCCATTTCGCGTAGATCGGGTAGGGAAAAGTGGCGCCGGCGCCGGAAATCTCGGCCGCTTGCGCCGATGACAGCAGAAACGCGGCGACCGCGCCGGCGAGCGCGGAACGCGTCAGCGTCGTCTTTAGAGTCTTCACGGGAAACCTCCTCCTCCTCAGGCTTGAAACTTCGATTGCTTGGGCGGGAGGCTAGTGACGGTGAGAGACTCTAATGCTGCTGTTTTGTGACGGTTTTGTGAAAGGCCCCTTTCCCCCGGACGTCACGACGCCTTCCTCATCTGGATCCGATAGGTGCAGGTCTTAGCGAAGATCTGGCCGGTCAGATAGTCGCCGACGATGCTGCCCGACATCTTCAGCGTCCACTCATAGCCGGTCGAGAGCGCCGTGTTGCGCTTGGCCTCGGCGGCAAAGGTTCCGCTCTCGCCGACCGTGCCGGTGAGCACGATATTGGCCTCGGGATTATAGACGAGCGTGACGTTGCCCTCGGCGATCGCGATCGAGCGGGTCAGGCGCTCGGTGCAGGCGCCCTGGCTCATCGCGTGGCTGGGACCGGCGGCGGACTGGCCGGTCATCGTCCCTTGATAGGTGCCGTCGAACTTGCCTGATGCCGCAGCCTCGCCCGACGACGCGGCGGCGAGGACCGCAACCGCCGCCGCCCACATCACTGCCGCATGCGCGCTCCCGCCAAGATGACTCGTTGCCATCGCCGCTACCCCGCTCGCCGCCCCGCCGTCGCGATCGCCTGCCAGATGCGGTGCGGCGTCGCCGGCATGTCGATA
>DATAQP010000129.1:0-6469 GCA_036264595.1 Allostellaceae bacterium | reverse complement strand
GTCGTGCGGTCCGGCACCGTCCGCGTATCGACCGGCACGACGGAGCTGGAGCGGCTCGGCCCCGGCAGCATACTCGGCGAGATGGCGCTCATCGAGGCGACGCCGCGCAGCGCCACGGTCACGGCGATCAGCGATTGCGAGATCGCCCTGATCGATCGCCAGCGCTTCCTCTTCCTGGTGCAGCAGACGCCGAGCTTTGCCCTCAACGTCATGCGCGTCCTGTCGCACCGGCTGCGCGAGATGAACCGGCGCTACCGCTATTGAACGCCCCTACGATTGATCGCGCCGGCTGATATCATCCGGCCAGGCGCAAGGGGAGATCGCGGTGAAGACACAAGCGCGTGCGGTGGTGATCGGCGGCGGCGCCGTCGGTTGCTCGATTCTCTATCATCTGACGGCTGCGGGCTGGTCTCTATCATCTGACGGCTGCGGGCTGGACCGATGCAGTCCTGCTCGAGCGCGACGAGCTGACCTCGGGCTCGACCTGGCATGCGGCGGGGCTCCTGCCGCTCTTCAACATGTCCTATGCCACCGGCCAGATGCACAAATACTCGATCGACCGCTATACCAGGCTGGCCGAGGAATGGGGCCGGGACACTATCCGGCCAGGGTCGTCTGCGACAGCCCGTACGATCCGGCCAACGAGCGCTCGCGGATGGCGGGTTGACCGGACATCGGCGTGCTCGCGAGGGAGTTGCGGGAGTCCCGCCGCGGGGTATGATGACGGCACAATGACAAGGGCGGACGCCGCGCGGCTTGCGCGCTGCCGCTGCAATCATAAGGAGGGTCCGATGAACTGGCTCAGAGTGTCTCTATCGGCCGCGCTCGGCTTGGCGGCGGTCGCGGCGGTATCCCCGGTCGAGGCGGCGACACCGGCCAACACCTTCGTCATGGCGAAGAACATCGACGACATCATCTCGCTCGATCCCGGTGAGGCTTTCGAGCTCTCCGGCCTCGAGATCACCACCAACGTCTATGACCGCGTCATGCGCTACGACGCCGAGGACGTGACCAAGCTGGTCGGCGGCGCAGTCGAGAGCTGGACGGTGAGCGAGGACGGCAAGACCTTCACCTTCAAGGTGCGGCCGGGCATCAAGTTCAGCTCCGGCGCCGCGCTGACCGCCGACGATATCGCTTTCTCGCTGCAGCGCTCGGTCATTCTCAACAAGGCGCCGGCCTTCATCCTCCAGCAGCTCGGCCTCGACGACAAGAACGTCAAGGATCTCGTCAAGGCGGTCGATCCGACGACCGTCTCCCTCACCATCAAGGAGGAGTTCGGCACGACCTTCGTGCTCAACTGCCTCTCCGCCAACCTCGCCTCGGTGGTCGAGAAGAAGGTCGCGCTCGAGCACGAGAAGAACGGCGATCTCGGCAATGAATGGCTGAAGACCAACTCGGCTGGCTCGGGCCCCTATATCCTGCGCTCGTGGAAGGCCAATGATTCGGTCGTGCTCGAGGCCAATCCGAATTACTGGAAGGACAAGCCGAAGCTGAGCCGCGTCATCGTCCGCCACATCGCCGAGGCCGCCTCGCAGCGCCTGCTGCTCGAGAAGGGCGACATCGACATGGCGCGCAACCTGACGCCCGACATGATCCAGGCGCTCGCCCCCAACAAGGAGCTGACGGTGAGCGACTGGCCGAAGGCCGATCTCTACTATCTCGGCCTCAACCAGAAGGACGAGCGGCTCAAGAACCCCAAGGTGCGCGAGGCGCTGCGCTGGCTGATCGACTATCAGGGCATGGCCGGCAGCTTCCTCAAGGGGCAGTTCCAGGTCCAGCAGGCGTTCTGGCCGGCCGGTTTCCCTGGCGCCCTGACCGAGACGCCTTTCAAGCTCGACGTCGCCAAGGCCAAGGCGCTGCTTGCCGAGGCCGGCTATCCCAACGGCTTCGAGGTCACGTTCGACACGCCGACCAGCTCGCCCTTCCCGGCGATGGCGCAATCGATCCAGAGCACGATGGCGCAGGGCGGCGTCAAGGTGAACCTCTTGAGCGGCGAGCAGAAGCAGGTGATCACCAAGTACCGCGCCCGCCAGCACCAGATGCTGATCATCTACTGGTCGCCGGACTATCAGGACCCGCATGCCAACGCCTCGGCCTTCGCCTACAACCCGGACAAGCCGGACAGCGAGAAGGCCTCGACGGTGGCGTCGCGCAATTTCTGGTTCATGCCCGACATCACCGCCGAGACGGTGGCGGCGGCGAAGGAGCGCGACCCGGCCAAGCGCGAGGCGATGTATATCGACCTGCAGCGCAAGCTGCAGAAGGATTCGCCGCTGATGTTCATGTTCCAGGCGATCGAGCAGTCGGTGCAGAGCAAGAACCTCAAGGGCTTCGTCTCCGGCCCGAGCCCCGACACGGTGTTCTTCCGCCTGGTCTCGAAGTGAGCGTCGCCGGACGAGCATGAACATCGCAACACGCTCTTTCCATCCCCTCTCCCGCTCTCGCGGGGACCCTGTGGGTCCCCGCTGCCGCGGCAGGCGTGGCGAAGCCACGCCGGAAGCTTGCGGGAGAGGGTTAGGGTGAGGGCTCCCCGCAGCGCGAACAATCATCGCTATCAGATCCTTCGTGACAGCCCTCACCCTGCCCTCTCCGGTAAACGGGAGAGGGTTCCCGGGGGCTAGGCAATGACCACCACCGACACCACGCTCCTGCCGCCGACGCCAACGCCGCAGCGGCGCGGCTCGCCGCTGCCGCGCAAGCTCGCCAATCTCGCCGTTTCGGTGGTGCTGACCTTCATCGGCCTCACCATCGTCACCTTCATGATCGGCCGGGTCATCCCGATCGATCCGGTCGTCGCCATCGTCGGCGACCGCGCCCCGCCGCAGGTATACGATAAGGTGCGCCGCGAGCTGGGCCTCGACCTGCCCCTCTACGAGCAATACGGCATCTATGTCAGCAAGGTGATGCACGGCGATTTCGGCAACTCGGTCATCTCGTCGCGGCCCGTGCTCGAGGATCTGCTGCGCGTCTTCCCGGCGACGCTCGAGCTCGCCACCACGGCGACGCTGATCGGCGTCCTCTTCGGCGTGCCGCTCGGCGTCTTCGCCGCAACGAATCAGGGCCGCTGGCTCGACCATGTCGTCCGCATCGTCGGGCTGGTCGGCTATTCGGTGCCGGTGTTCTGGCTCGGCCTCGTCGGCCTCCTCGTCTTCTACGCCAAGTTCGACTGGGTGGCCGGGCCGGGAAGGCTCGACGTCTTCTATGACGGCGTCGCACCGACCGTGACCGGGATCATCGTCATCGACAGCCTGCTCGCCGGCGACGGCGAGGTGCTGCGCAACGCCCTCGCCCATCTCGTGCTGCCGGCCGCTTTGCTCGGCTATCTCTCGCTCGCCTATATCGCGCGCATGACGCGCAGCCTGATGCTCGACCAGCTGCGTCAGGAATACGTCACCGCGGCGCGCGTCAAGGGCGCCTCGGAAACCCGCGTCATCTGGCGCCACGCCTTCGGCAACATCCTGGTGCCGCTGATCACCGTCGTCGCCCTCTCCTATGCCTTCCTGCTCGAGGGCACGGTGCTGACCGAGACGGTCTTCGCCTGGCCCGGCATCGGCCTCTACATCACCTCGTCGCTGTTCAACGCCGACATGAACGCGGTGCTCGGCGGCACCATGCTGGTCGGGATCGTCTTCATCGCCATCAACCTGACGACCGACATGCTATATCAGCTCGTCGATCCAAGGGCGCGCTGAACGATGGGGCGCGCTAAGGCAATGCGATGAGCGTCACCGCCGCGCCGAAACCCTCGCTGCGCGCCTGGCTCCTCGCCGAGGTGCCGCGCTCGCGCCGCCAGGCACGGTTGGCGGGCTGGTATGCCGCCTGGCTGGTCTTCCGCGCCAACCGGCTGGCGCTCAGCGGCCTCTTCATCATCGTCCTGCTCGTCGTAACAGCCGCCCTCGTGCCGCTGCTCGGCGGCGGCGCCGCTTTCGATCAGGATCTGACGCGGCGGCTGCTGCCGCCGAGCGCGGCGCATTGGTTCGGCACCGACGATCTCGGCCGCGACATCTTCGCCCGCGTCGTCGCCGGCTCGCGAGTGACGCTGCTGATCGTCGGCCTGGTCGCCGTCACGGTCGGGCCCATCGGCCTCTTGATCGGGACGGTCGCGGGCTATGCCGGCGGGGTCGTCGACATGGTGCTGATGCGGATCACCGACATCTTCATGGCCTTCCCGCGGCTCATCCTCGCCCTCGCCTTCGTCGCCGCGCTCAAGCCGGGAATCGAGAACGCCGTGCTGGCGATCTCGATCACCTCGTGGCCGCCTTATGCCCGCGTCGCCCGCGCCGAGACGATCACCCTGCGCGAGTCCGAGTTCATTATGGCGGCGAAGCTCCAGGGTGCGTCGATGGCGCGCATCTTGTGGCGCCACATCGTGCCGCTTTGCCTGTCATCGGTGATCGTTCGCCTTACGCTCGACATGGCCGGCGTCATCCTGACCGCTGCCGGGCTCGGCTTTCTCGGCCTCGGGGCGCAGCCGCCGACGCCCGAATGGGGCGCCATGGTGGCGGCCGGACGGGGATTCATCATCGATCAGTGGTGGGTCGCGACCATCCCGGGCGCCGCCATCTTCATCGTCAGCCTCGGCTTCAACCTGCTCGGCGACGGGCTGCGCGACGTACTCGACCCGAAACGCGGATGAGCGCGCCGCCGCTGCTCGAAATCGCCGGCCTCTCGGTTACGTTTCCGTCGCGCAGCGGCAAGGTGCACGCGGTGCGCGATATCGGCTTCACCCTTGGGCGCGAGCGGCTCGGCATCGTCGGCGAGTCGGGCTCGGGAAAATCGACGACCGGACGCGCCATACTCGGCCTGGTGCCCCCGCCCGGACTGGTCAGCGCCAGACGCCTCGCGCTCAACGGCACCGACCTCCTGGCGCTCGGCGCGCGCGAGAGACGGGCGATCCGCGGCAAGCGCATCTCGATGGTGATGCAGGATCCGAAATACTCGCTCAATCCGGTGATGAAGGTCGGCCACCAGATCGCCGAGGCCTATCTCATCCATACCGGCGCCTCGCATGCCGCCGCGCGGCTGAAGGCGATCGAGATGATGCGCGCCGTGCGCATCCGCGATCCCGAGCTGGTCTATGATCTCTACCCGCACCAGGTCTCCGGCGGCATGGGCCAGCGGATCATGATCGCCGAAATGCTGGTCGCCGAGCCCGAGCTGCTGATCGCCGACGAGCCAACCTCTGCGCTCGACGTCACCGTCCAGCTCCAGGTGCTGGCGATCATCGATCAGCTGATCACCGGGCGCGGCATGGGGCTCATCTTCATCAGCCACAATCTCAACCTCGTCGCCTCGTTTTGCGACCGCATCCTCATCATGTATGGCGGGCGGATCGTCGAGAGCTGCGCCGCCGGCGCGCTGCACGAGGCGTGCCATCCCTATACGCGCGGGCTGCTCGCCGCGCTGCCGCGCGTCGCCGACGGCCATCGCCGCCTGCCGGTGCTGACGCGCGATCCCGTCTGGCTGCTGCCGTGATCGAGGTCGCCAAGCTGTCGGTGAATTTCTGGGCAGGTCGCACGCCGATCCCGGCGGTCAAGCGCGTCGACTTCACCGTCGCCGCCGGCAGCGCCTTCGGGCTGGTCGGCGAATCGGGTTCCGGCAAGACGACGGTGCTGCGCGTCCTGGCCGGGCTGATCCCGCCGAGCGGCGGCACCGTCCGCCTCGCCGGCGAGCCGGTCGGCGCGCAGCGCTCGCGCCCCCGCCGCCGGCGCGTCCAGATGGTCTTCCAAGACCCTTACGGCGCGTTGCATCCGCGCCACGTCGTCGACAGCATCCTCGCCGAGCCGGCCGAGATTCAGGGGCTCGACGCCGTCGACCAGCGCGTGGCGCGCGCCCTCGCCGAGGTCGGGCTCGGCCCCGAGCACCGCTTCCGCTATCCGCACCAGCTCTCCGGCGGTCAGCGCCAGCGCGTCGCCATCGCCCGCGCCCTCATCCTCGAGCCGTCGATCCTCCTGCTCGACGAGCCGACCTCGGCGCTCGACGTCTCGGTGCAGGCGGAGATCCTCAACCTGCTCAACCGGCTGCGCGCCGAGCACCGCCTCACCATCGTGCTGGTCAGCCACGACCTCGCCGTCATCGCCAATATCTGCGACCGGCTCGCCGTCATGCGCCAGGGCGAGATCGTCGAGACGCTGGAGCTCGAGCACCTCCGCCGCGGCGTCTCAACCCATCCCTATACGCAGCAATTGCTGCGCGCCAGCGAGGGCTTCGACCGCGCCGGACTCGCCCAGATCCTCGAAAGCACGTGACGGGGCCGCAGAGTCCTCCCGCCGTGCGGGAGAGGGGCAATTGCGTTTGCCGCCAGGAGATTTGCGCTCGTCGATGGTTGCTCGCACAATAGGCGACGACGAATTGCGCCGCCAGGACAGTAGAGCATGGGCATCCTCAAGCTGGAACGGTCTGCGGTCATCGCGCTGACCGTCGCCTGCGCGCTTTTCATGGAGAATCTCGACGGCACCGTGATCGCGAC
>DATAQP010000125.1:0-17636 GCA_036264595.1 Allostellaceae bacterium | reverse complement strand
CCATGGAGCCGCGCCGCATCGACGAGATTGGGCGAGATCTGACCGATCGCCGACATGACGATGACCAGCGCGTAAGGCAATCCTGCCGCGACATAGCTCGTGACCAGCAACGGCCAGGTCCCATAGACCTGGACTGGCAGGTCGCGGAAACCGGGCAGGCGATTCCACACCAGGATGTAGCCAAAGCCGAGCACGATACCGGGGATCGCCACCGAAGCGAGCGACACGCCAATGATGATCTGGCGCTGGATGGGCCGTCTGTGATCGAGACGATAGGCCAGAAGGATGGCGACGGCGACCGATACGAACGCCGTCAGGGCGGCGAAACCGAGGCTGCGCAGCAGCGCGGCGTTGCTCGGATGCGCAAGCGTCACCGCCTGGTCGAGAAACCGCCAGGTGAAATTGTTCGCCACCAGCCCCTGGCCAAGGGTTCGGCAGACCGCGCGCAGAGCGATCGCCACCAGAGGCAGATGGACGGCGAGAAGGGCGATGAGGATGCCGGCGCCGACGATCGGCCAGCGCCAGAAGCGCAACGCATAAATGCGGGCCGGGCGGGCGCGTCCCGAGATGAGACGCAGGCTGCGCTGCCGGCGCAGCATGCGATCGGCCACGAGCACCGCGACGATCATCAGCAGCAGGACCAGGGCCTGACTGCCGGCAAGGGCGAAGTCGACCGGGAAATCGTTGGTCGCCGCATAGATGCCGTAGGTCAGCAAGCCGAAATTGACGGTCCGTGCGATGGTGACGGCCATGCCGAAATCGGCGAGCACTTCGGCAAAGATGGCGAGGAGCGCAAGGGCGATCGCCGGCGCGAGGAGCGGCAGGTTGATGCGCAGCCAGGCGCTCAACGTCGACGCGCCGACCGTCCGAGCGGCGTCCTCGAACTCGCCGCCGAGCCCGACCATCGCGGCGTTGATCATGAAATAGGCCAGCGGGAAGAGGTTGAGCGTGTGGAGGAAGACGAGGCCGGCGGGGCTGAAGAACGCATCTCCGAGCCAGGGCGGCAGCAGCCCGAATTGCGCGAGATAGCCGTTCGGCGACATCAGCAGCACCCAGGCGAGCGCCTTGAGATAGCCCGGCGTGAGGAACACCAGCCATGGCGTCGCCGCGAGAAAGCCGCGGAAGGGAACGTCGGTCCGCCGCAGGACGAAGGCGTAGAGCCCGCCGAGCAGCGTCGCGGTCAGCGCGGCGACGGTGGCGAGAAATAAGGAGTGCGTGATCGCGAGGATCGCCCGCTTCTCGGACAGCGCGGTCAGAAACGGTTCGAGCGTGACCGTGACGGCGCGCGCCGCCGGATCGAACAGATCCGGCACGAACGCCTGGACGAGGACCAAGCCGAGAGGCAGCCCAATCAGCAGGAGGAAAATGCCGGCGACCAAGGCCGTTGCTGCGCCGGCGCCAACGGCCTGCCCGGCCGAGGAGCCGGCGAATGCGAGCGATACTGGGCGGCCGCGCCATCGTCGCGCGGCCGCTTCGGCAAACGACGCGCTCACGGCACGAAGTTATCGCGATACCACTTCTTCCACTCGGTCTCGTGATCACTGGCGACCTTGTCGTCGAGGAACGACCAGGCGATGTCGGTCTTGCGGCCCGGTTTGGCCGCCACGCCCTTGACCACCGGGACGAAGAAGAAATCGGCGTCGTCGCCGTCGAGCATCGCCGCCTGGCCGTCCTTGCCGAGAACGAAGGCGATGAACTTCCGCGCCGTCGCCAGGTTTTTCGATTTCGCGCTTACCGCGATGCTCGAGGGCAGGGCGAACACGCCTTCGCTGGGATAGACGACGGTCAAAGGCTCGCCGGCGGCCATCTTGCTAAAGGTTGCGCTGTCCTGCGCGATGGCGACCTTGGCATTGCCGGTGAGCAGCGCCTTGCTGGCCGCGCCGCCGCTCGGCAGGCCCGACAGCGCCTTGTTGGTGAGGATGGTCTTGAGCAGCGCCTTTTCCGGCTCGACGCCGCCCGACTGGAACAGCCCGGCGAGCCATTGGAAAGCCGGTCCCGACAGGTTCGGATCCTTCGCCGCGACCGCGCCCGCAAACTCGGGCTTGCTCAGATCGGCCCATGATTTCGGCATTTGCTCCGCGGGGACTTTCTTGGTGTTCACCGCGATCGCCGTCGTGCTGAGATTGGTCGGAAAATAATTGCCCGAGGCGGGAGCAAGCTTACGCCCGAGATCCGTGTACTCGATTTCCCCGGTCAAGTCCGGCAGAGGCTGCACGATCCCGGCGGCGGCCAAGCGATCCAACACTGCCGAACCCTCGATCCACACCAGATCGAATTGCGGGTTGTTGCCCTCAGCGGCGATTTTCCCGAGGACCTCGCCGGTGCTCCCCTGCTCGACGAGCTTGACCTCGATGCCGGTCTTCGCCGTGAACGCCTTGGCGGCGCTGCCGACGAAATCGAGCGCGTGATAGATCACCAGGGTTTCCGCCTGGGCTGCACTCGACACAGCGATGCCGCACAACAAAATCGCCGCCATCGCGATGATATCGCGCAGCGGCCGCATGATGGTTCTCATGGCCTTTCCCTCCTCCGATTACGACACGGTCGGACAGTGCCATCGGCTTATTGCGCTTTCGTGACGGATCGGCAGATAGGCGAGGAATCCGACCGAATCTTTGAAATACGTGGCGTTGCTCAGGATCGCTTGGCGGCACGCAGCGTGTTTTCGATGAGGATGGCGATGCAGCCGAGAAACAGGATCGCCGCCCCCCATGGGTCGAGGCTTGGCCACAATCCGCGCGCAGCGTCGAGCACGATGATCCATAGCACGAGGGCGATGGCGAGGCTGCCATCGTCGACGAACAGCCCGAAGAGCTCGCGGGCGGTGGTCATGACGAGTTTCATGGCAACCTCACCTTTTCCCGATTCATCGCGACAGGCTGCGCTGCTCCGGCACGCCGCCGCACCCCCGGCACGGCCGCGACCGAGACGGCTAGCAGGCCGAGGACGAGGCCGATAACGGACAGGTCATCGCCAGGCCATTCATAGCCCAACCCCTTGGCGACCCAGAATACGCCGAACGCCGAGAGGAGCACGCCGACGGTGAATTTGAGGGTGTTCTCCGGCACCTGCGCCAGCGGGCGATGCACGGCCAGCCCGAGAACGACGACCATGATGCCGGCGATTGCGGCGCCAATGCTCGCGGGGACCAGCATGTCGCCGGTGGCGCCGACCGCGATGACGATGAAGACGACTTCGAGCCCCTCCAGCACCACGGCCTTGAATGACGTCACCACCGCCACAGTGTCCCAGGTGACCGCAGCGGCGCGCCCGTCTCCGCGGATCGCAGCCGTCTCCTTGGCAAAGGCCTCCGTCTCGTCGTGCAGCGGGATCACGCCCGCTGCACGCAGCATCGCCTTGCGCAGCCAGCGCATGCCGAAGAGGAGGAGCAAGGTCCCGACGACGAGCTGGAGCACTGTGATCGGGATCAAGGAAAGCGCCGGACCAAGCATGATCACGAGCGCAACGAGGAGGACGACGCCGCCAGCCGTCCCGATAAGTGCCGGATACCAGCCGCGGACCGTGCCTACGGCAAGGACGATCGTGAGAGCCTCGACGAACTCGACGAGCGAGGCAAGGAACGCGGCGAGCACGGACGGCCCCGCATGTGCCCAATCGATCATGCTCCGGCTCCCTGGTCGTCAATCGAGCGTGGCGACTCCGACACCTTGACTAGACCGAGTAGAGCCATCGCGCCAAGTCGAAATTATGCTGAAAATAATCCGCTTCCGGCGCGGCGTGTGCATTGTGCAAGACGAGCGGCACGTCAAGCTCGTAAAGCGAGCCGTGGTTGCGATATCCCGCGGGCAGGATCTCGATTTCGGCCTCGAGATGGCCGAACACCGTGCCCTTGTCGCCGAGCACGACCAAGTCGCCGATCCGATCGGCCTTGAGATGCAATGTCTTCGCCGCCTCCGCGCGCGTCATGACCTGCTCGACGCCATCGATCGCGCGAAGCGCCGTCGCGATCCTGCGCTCATCCTCCGGCGCGTTGAGATGGACCCAGGCGGTGCCGCCATAGCCTTTGTGATGACGCAAATACTTGTCGCGTTCCGCCGAGATCGCGATGCGGATCGGCGCGCCCCGAGTGGACAGCGCCTTCTCGAGATCGATGCACCGCGTCTTGTAATTCATGCCATGGTCGGCGGTGACCAGGAATGCCGCGTCCGGCGCCGCCGTCTCGGCCTCGCCGAGCAGCCGGTCGAGCTCGCGCAGATGCTCCTGGGATTCCGGCGCGCCCGGCGGCCAAGTGTGCATCGGGTAGTCGGTCGTATGCACGAACAGCAGGCCGATCTCCGGCTGCCTGCGCAGGACGTCGATGGCAGCGCGCAGCAGCCAGTAGTTGATCTCGCGCGAGTAAATCGGCGGGGCCTCGCCGAGGCGTTCGACCCACTCCGGCGTCGGCTCCTCGGCCGCCATCGCGATCTCGACGCCTCGGCTCATGAGGGAGACCGTCTTCTTCTTGCTGGTCAGCAGCGCCGACCGCACGCCATAGCGCTGCGCCCGCTCGAAGATCGTCGGCTGCAGAATCAGGGCGGAACTCTCCATGTATTCTTCGCGCCCCGTCGTCTCGTCGAGCCAGGAATTGCCGACCGTGCCGTGGCTCTCGGGCCAAGACCCGCAGCAGATACCGACATTGTTGGCATTGGTGACGGTCGGCATGACCGCCTGCACAGGCGCGTAGATTCCATGGGCGGCCCACCGCTTGAGGACAGGCATCGCCGTCTCGGCGTAATAGTCCGTGCCAAGGCCATCGAGCATCAGAATGATCACACGCTGCTGAACGCTGCTCGCCGATTGCTGACCCATCGCTTTCCCCCACTTGCGCCGCGTCAATCGGAAAACCGAGTTGCTCCGGCAACGCATTCCTCTCGCGCCGGGAAATCTAGGTCGCCTTCAATGACTCTTTTATGACAGCGCGCGCTTCTGTCGCGAGTGATGCGCGACTAGGTAGCGGCCCTAAACTTAGCCCATAGGCGGCGTAGCGGCCAGCACACCCTACGACTAGGCGATCTGCCGCTACCTCACGGCGGCGGCGTTCAGCCGGGGCTGATCTCGTCGGGTTCGCAGCGCAGGATTTCCACCGTCGAGCGCGCGACCCATCGCCATGCGACGACGGCCAAGCCGTCGTGGCGCCGGCCCGCCTTCAAGGCCTGGTGATTGGCGATGCAGGTCGAGCGTTCGCCGAAGCGTCCGACGAGATCCTGGGCGGTCGCCTTGACGACCGATGGCGACACGTCGCGGCGCCGACCGAACCAGCTAAGCTTGAGGCGCATCGACTCTCTTCACCGCGGATGCCCGTCATTCACGTCCACGTCGATTACGCACCAAATCCGTTACGGATTTACTAAGCGGAATCAAGACGTCACGATATTTCTTTCATCTTTCCGTCGACACTACGCCAGCGATCCCATTCGGGACGCTGGCCGAAGCGGGCGACAAGGAATTCGACGAAGCTGCGCACCTTGACCGAAAGGTGCCGGCTATGCGGATAGACGGCCTGGATGACGAGCTCGTCGGGCGCGTAGCCGGGCAGGATCGGCGCCAGCGATCCGGCCGCGAGGTCATCGCCGACGATGAAGCTCGGCTGCAGGATGATGCCCTCGCCGCGCAAGGCCGCGAGACGCAATAGGTCGCCGTTATTGGCGTTGAGCCGCCCGGCGACGCGCACCGATTCTACTCCCTCGGGCCCGGTGAAGCGCCATTCATTGCGCAAGGCCGCATAGCTGTAGCCGAGGCAGTTATGGGCGCCGAGATCGGCCGGCCGTTGCGGCGCGCCGTGTTTCGCCAGATAGGACGGCGCGGCGCAGGCGACGATGAGGCAGGGCGCGATGCGCCGGGCGATCAGGCTCGAATCGGCGAGGCGGGCGATGCGGATGGCGAGATCGAACCCCTCCTCGACGAGATCGGCGACCCGGTCGTTGAGGGTGACGTCGATCTCGACCCCGGGACAGGCGGCGAGGTAGTCGGCGATGGCCGGCGCCAGCTGGCGCGTGCCGAAGGAGAGCGGACCGTTGACGCGCAAGAGGCCCCGCGGCGTTGCCTGCAAGGCGCTCGCCTCCTGCTCCGCATCGTCGATATCGGCGAGGATGCGGGTGGCGCGTTCGTAGAAAACGCGGCCGATCTCGGTCGGGCTGACGCGGCGGGTGGTGCGGTTGAGGAGCCGGGCGCCGAGCCGCTCCTCGAGGGCCCTTATGTGCTTGCTGACCATCGCCGGCGACAGGCCGAAATGGCGCGCCGCCGCGGCAAAGCTGCTGCTCTCGACCACCTTGGCGAAGACCGAGAGGCCCGTGACCCGATCCATTGCACACTCCTAGTGTTCAATCTCTTTCTTATTCAGCCGATTATCAAGCGCCATCCGCATGCGCATCTTCGCCATTCACGACAACCCACGGAGACGACTACATGTCAGACCACCAATCCGCCGCCTATGGAACCTTTCTGCTGCGCGCCTCGCTCGGCCTCATGTTCCTCGCGCATGCGGCGCTGAAGATCGTCGTCTTCACCCCCACCGGCACGGCGCAGTTCTTCGTCTCCCTCGGATTGCCGGCGGCGCTCGCCTATGTCACCATCCTCGCCGAGTTGGGCGGCGGCGCGTTGCTCCTCGCCGGTATCCTCACCCGCTGGACCGCTTTGGCCCTCGTGCCGGTGTTGCTCGGCGCCATCATCTTCGATCATGGCGCCAATGGCTGGGTCTTCTCGAACCCCGGCGGCGGTTGGGAATTCCCCGCCTTCTGGGCGGTCGCGCTGGTGGTCCAGGCCCTGCTCGGCGACGGCGCCTTTGCCTTGTCGCCCGCCGCCTTCGCGAGAGAGCCGGTACGCGTGCCCGGCTGAACGATCCGCCGACGTCACATGATGAATCGATCAGGAGATCGCAATGGCAAAGACTCTCGTGCTCTATTATTCGGCGTACGGCCATATCGAGACGATGGCGGGCGCCGTGGCTGAGGGTGCCCGCTCGGCCGGCGCCGAGGTAAGCGTGAAACGCGTCCCCGAGCTGGTGCCCGAGACGGTAGCGCGCGCCGCTCATATGAAGGTCGACCAGGCGGCGCCGATCGCCACGGTCGACGAGCTGGCGAGTTATGACGCCATCATCTTCGGCACGCCGACGCGCTTCGGCAACATGGCGGCGCAAATGCGCAATTTCCTCGACCAGACCGGCGGGCTATGGGTCAAGGGCGCGCTCATCGGCAAGGTCGGCAGCGCCTTCGCCTCGACCGCCAGCCAGCATGGCGGCCAAGAGACGACGCTGACTTCCTTCCATTCGACGCTGCTGCATCACGGCATGGTCATCGTCGGCGTGCCCTACTCGGTGGCGGGACTGATCAACATGGCCGAGATCAGCGGCGGTACGCCCTACGGCGCGACGACCCTCGCCGCTCCCGATGGAAGCCGGAAACCCTCGGCGAACGAGCTCGACATCGCTCGCTTCCAGGGCAAGCACGTCGCCGAGATCGCCGCCAAGCTCGCGAGGACGTCATGATCGCACGTCGCCCCGCCGAGGAGCGCGGACGAGCCCGCTTCGGCTGGCTCGACAGCCGTCACACCTTCTCGTTCGGCCATTACCACGATGACGCGCATATGGGCTTCGGCCCGCTGCGCGTCATCAACGAGGACAAGGTGGCGCCGGGCGCCGGCTTCGATACGCACGGCCATCGTGACATGGAGATCCTGTCCTATGTCCTCGACGGCGAGCTGGCGCACAAGGATTCAATCGGCACCGGCTCGATCATCCGGCCCGGCGAGGTCCAGCGCATGAGCGCCGGGACGGGCATCCAGCACAGCGAGTTCAACCCCTCGCCGCAATCCCCCGTGCATTTCCTGCAGATCTGGATTTTGCCGGAGCGCAACGGGCTGCCGCCGGGGTACCAGCAGAACGCCTTCCCGCTCGACGAGAAGGGCCAGCTGCACCTGATTGCCAGCGGCAATGGCCGCGACGGCTCACTGACGCTCAACCAGGATGTCGACCTCTACGCCGGGCGGCTCGCCGCAGGCGATATCGCCGAACGCCGGCTGCGCAATGGCAGGCTCGGCTGGCTTCAGGTCGTGCGTGGTGCGGTTACGCTCAACGGTGTGTCCCTGGCCACCGGCGACGGCGCGGCGATCGAGGACGAGCGCGAACTCGTCGTCCGGGCTGAATCGGATGCAGAGATCCTGCTCTTCGACATGGTCCCGTAGGGTGAGGTCTCTCGCAGACTGCATGTCGGCTCGTTTATAAGAGCCGGCATGCAGCCGCGCCTCAAATCGGGACTCTGGGTCAGGGCATTGATCCGCCGCTATGACGGGCAGGCGATCCCGGCCGCCGTCTTGCGCAAGGGGGACGAGGATGCCGGCGCTATACTGATCAAGGTGAGCCGGCGCGAGCACGGCTGCATCGTGCTCAACCGAACGCAGAACCCCGCCGGCGAGCTCGTCTGGCAGCGCGGCACCGGCCCCGAGCCGGTCGACGAGGCAACCGCCGATGCCTATATCGCGCGCCAGGCAAGCCGCGATCCCGATCTCTGGGTGGTCGAGATCGAGGCCGGTACCGGCGAGATCATGCTCGACGGAACGGCCGTCTAACCAAAACGCCACGTCGCCCCCCACACGTCGAGGCGCGGCGGCGTCAGCGGGTTCGGTGGCGGCCGCCGCAACATCAGCACGAATAGCAGCGGCGCCGCGGCCACCCAGGCGATGATCCAGAACGCGTCGATATAGGCAAGCACAAAGGCCTCGCGCTGCACCAGCCTGCCGAGCGCGCCAATCCCCTGGCCCGTCGTGTCGCCCAAACCCGTCGGGCGGGCGGCGAACGGGCTGGCGAAGGCGGCGATGGCGGCATTGGCGGCGTCCGAGCCGGTGGTCAGATGCTGCCCGATAAGATTCGAGTAGACCTGCTCGCGCACCCGCACGATGGTCTGGATGGCGGCGCTGCCGAGCTCGGTGCCGAACAGCCGCGCGAGCTGGATCGTCGCGGCGATGGCTGCTGCCTGGGTCGGCGTGATGTTGGCGACGGTGAAGGTGATCAGCGCGGTGATCGCGACGGCGCGCCCGACCGCCTCGACGATCTGCGAGATCATGAAGTCGTCATTCGCCCAGTCATGCGTCAGCCCGGTATCTATCCAGCTCCCGACCGCGATGAAGGCGAAGCCGATGGCGACGAGGAGGCGCGCGTCGATCCGGCGCAGCGCCAGCGCGACCAGCGGCACCAGGGCGAATTGCGGCAGGGCGATCCAGTTCAGCACATCGCCGATCTGCAGCGCCTGCAACCCTTGCACGCGGGTCAGATAATCGGGCAGGACAAAGGCCGTCGCCGTCGCCGTCGATCCGAATCCGTAGATCGAGATCAGCACGGCCGGCACCCAGACATGGGTCTGGCTCGCTACCCGCAGATGAATCAGCGGGGTGGCAACGACCGCCTCGTTGACGACGAAGGCGGCGACCAGCACGAGCCCGGCGAGGAGGAGCCCGACGACGACGCCGGAATTGAGCCAGTCGAGCCGATTGCCCGGGTCGAGCGCGGCATAGATCAGCCCGAAGCCGAGACCGGCGAAGGCGATGCCGCCCCAATCGGTCCGGCGCAGCAGGTCACGATCGACCGCCTGGCGGGGCATGCCGATCCAGATCAGCGCCGCCATCGCCGCAACGAGCACGACATTCTGCCAGAAGATCCACTGCCAATCGCCACTTTCGGAATACCAGGCATCGAGCGAGCTGCTGACATTCTGCGAGAAGACGAAGCGGAAGGCATAGGCGGCGATGCCCAGATCCACCAATGCGGCGGAAGGCTCCGCAGGATGAAGGCGAGCGCCGCCGGGATGAAGGTGCCGACGGAGAGCCCGCGCACGATCTGCAGCGCGATCACCGATTCGTAGTCCCCGGCGAAGGGCAGCAGCAAAGAGGACAGGGCGAAGATCGCGCACGCCCATAGCAGGAAGCGCCGCGTGCCGAACACGGTGCCCATCCACGCCGCGCCCGGCGCGACGATCATCTGGGCGGCGGAAAACACCGAGGTCAGCCAGGAGCCCTCGTCGAAGCCCAGGCTCAACCCGCCCCTGATATCGGCGAGACCGAACGTCGTGACCCGCGTGTTCAGCGTCGCGATGAAGGCACCGACCAGCACCGCGGCGACGCCGACCAGAGGGCGCTGGGAACGCGCCGCCGGGGTAGCGGGAACCGCGCCGCCGCCGAGTGCTGCCTGCGTCATGCTCATCACCGATCAGCGCTTCGTCGCGGCCGCTTCATCAGGGCTGAGCCGACTCAGAGTCGGTGATGATCGTGACGACCGCGGACATGCCGGGACGCAGCTTGCCGGTAAGCGGTCCGCCAGGATCAGGCACGATCTTGACGGGAATTCGCTGCACCACCTTGGTGAAGTTTCCCGTCGCATTGTCCGGCGGCAGCAGGCTGAATTGCGAGCCGCTCGCCGGCGAGATGCCGTCGACGTGGCCGATGATCACCGTCCCAGGAAAGGTGATGCCCGGCCTCGATGGATTCGAGGTGCTTGGCATCCTCAAGGAAGAGAGCTCCAACGCGCGCATCCTCATTATCAGCGGGCTCGACCGGCCGGTGATCGAGGCGGCGCGTGACCTCGCGATCCGCAGCGGTGTGCAGATCGTCGGCATCTTGGCCAAACCCTTCGAGATCGACGAGCTGCACCGCATCGAAGGAGAGCCTGATCGTGGTGCGCGCGATCGCGGATCTCGCCGGGCAGCTTTGCCATCGCGTCATTGCCGAAGGCGTCGAGAGCGCAGAAATTCTACAGGCGCTGGAAGATGCCGATTGCGACGAGGCGCAGGGATATTGGATCCGCCCGGCTTTGCAGGGCGACCGCATTCCGCCCTGGACGGCGGCGTGGGCGGCGGCAAAGCGGGCGGTTTGAGCCGCCCTGGCTGGAGATTGTCAGCCCCGGCAAATGTCCCTAGAGTCCGGGCTTCACCATCGGGGATACCGGATGCAACTCGCGCAGGTCACGCTCGACGATAAATACAATTTGCTGTCTGGGCGCATTTATCTTAACGGCGTCCAGGCGCTCGTCCGGCTGCCGATCATGCAGGTGCAGCGCGATGCCGCCGCCGGCCTCAAGACCGGCGGCTTCATCTCCGGCTATCGCGGCTCGCCGCTCGGCGCCTACGACAACGCGCTCTGGGCCGCCAAGCGCTTCCTCGAGCGCAGCCGCATCAAGTTCCAGCCCGGCATCAACGAGGATCTCGCGGCAACCGCCGTCTGGGGTAGCCAGCAGGTCAATCTCTACGAGGGCGCGACCGTCGACGGCGTTTTCGGCATCTGGTACGGCAAGGGTCCCGGCGTCGACCGCTCGACCGACGCGTTGAAGCACGCCAATGCCGCCGGCACTTCGCCGCATGGCGGCGTGCTGTTGCTCGCCGGCGACGATCACGGTTGTCAGTCCTCTACCCTCGCCCATCAGAGCGAGCAGGTGTTGCTCGCCGCGATGATCCCGGTCATCAACCCGGCGACGGTGCAGGAATATCTCGATTTCGGCCTCATCGGTCTGGCGCTGTCGCGCTATTCCGGCTGCTGGGTTGGTTTCAAGACGATCGCTGAGGCGGTCGAGAGCTCCGCGTCGGTGTTGGTCGACCCAACACGGGTCGAGATCGTCATCCCCGCCGATCACGTGCTGCCGCCCGGCGGACTCAATATACGCTGGCCGGACACCGCGCTTGAGCAGGAGCGCCGGTTGCACGGGCCGAAGATGGAGGCGGTGCTCGCCTTCGCGCGCGCCAACCGTCTCGACCGCATCGTCTTCGATCCGCCCAAGGCGCACTTCGGCATCGCCGCCACCGGCAAGGCCTATCTCGATGTCCGACAGGCACTCGACGATCTCGGCATCGATGATGTGAAGGCAGAGCGGCTCGGCATCCGCCTTTACAAGATCGGGCTGAGCTGGCCGCTCGAGCCGCACGCCGCCAGGGAATTCGCCACCGGTCTCGAGGAGGTTCTCGTCGTCGAGGAGAAACGCCCGCTCATCGAGGACCAGCTCGTCAAGCTGCTCTACCATCTCGACGCAACGCAGCGACCGCGCATTCTCGGCAAGCGGGATACCGATGGTCGCATCCTGATGCCGAGCGAAGGCGAGCTGACGCCGACCATGGTGGCACGGGTCATCGCCGAGCGGCTCGGCCGGATCAACGGCGCGATGCCCGAGCTCGACCAGCGCATGGCGCGGCTCGACGGGTTGGAGCGCATCCTCGGCACGCCCTCGCCCTACCAGACGCGGACACCCTATTTCTGCTCGGGCTGCCCGCACAACACCTCGACGCGCGTACCGGAAGGCAGCCGGGCGATGGCCGGCATCGGCTGTCACACGCTGGCGATCTTCATCCCGCAGCGCCGCACCATGACCTTCTCCCATATGGGCGGCGAAGGCGCGAGCTGGATCGGCCAGGCGCCGTTCACCATCGAGAAGCATGTCTTCCAGAATCTTGGCGACGGCACCTATTTCCACAGCGGCCTGCTCGCCATCCGCGCCGCCGCGGCGGCCGGCGTCAACATCACTTATAAGATCCTGTTCAACGATGCTGTGGCGATGACCGGCGGCCAGCCTGTCGACGGTCAGCTGACGGTGCCGGAGATCACCCGCCAGGTCGCCGCCGAGGGGGCGAAGCAGATCGTGGTCGTCACCGACGAGCCCGACAAATACCCGCTCGGCACCGATTTCGCGCCTGGCGTCACCATCCGTCACCGCGACGAGCTCGATGCCGTGCAGCGCGAACTGCGCGAGGTCGGCGGTCTCACCATCCTGATCTACGACCAGACCTGCGCTGCCGAGAAGCGCCGCCGCCGCAAGCGCGGCACCTTCCCCGACCCGCCCAAGCGAGTCTTCATCAATGATTCCGTCTGCGAAGGCTGCGGCGACTGCTCGGACAAGTCGAACTGCGTCTCGGTCAAGCCGCTCGAGACCGAGCTCGGGCGCAAGCGCACGATCGACCAGTCGAACTGCAACAAGGATTTCTCGTGTCTCAAGGGCTTCTGCCCGAGCTTCGTCACCGTACATGGCGGCTCGCTGCGTAAGGCCTCGCGCAAGATGGCCGCCGTAGCCGCCGATCCTTTCGCGGCGCTTCCCCCACCCGTCCCTGTCGCCCTCAACGAGCCCTACGGCATCCTGGTCACCGGTATCGGCGGCACCGGCGTCATTACGGTCGGCGCTCTGCTTGGCATGGCGGCACATCTCGAAGGCAAGGGCTGCACCGTCCTCGACTTCACCGGACTCGCGCAGAAGAATGGCGCGGTGATGAGCCATGTCCGTCTGGCACCCAAGCCCGAGGATATCCATGCCGTGCGCATCGCCGCCGGCGGCGCCCGGTTGGTGCTCGGCTGCGACATGGTGGTAGCGGCCAGCCCGACCGCGCTGTCGCGCATGGAAAACGGCGTGACGCGCGCGGTGATCAACTCGGCGCTGACGCCGACGGCCTCCTTCGTGCTCAACGGCGATATCGATTTCGAGGCCGCCGGGATGCAGCGCACCTTGCGTGACGCGATCGGGCGCGATGCGACCGGCAAGGACGGCATCGATTTCGTCGACGGCTCCGGTCTTGCCACGGCGCTGATGGGCGATTCGATCGCCACCAACCTCTTCATGCTGGGCTATGCCGTGCAGCAGGGGCTGATCCCGCTCAGCCTCGACGCCATCGAGCGGGCGATCGAGCTCAACGGCGTCGCCGTCGAAAACAGCAAGCGTACCTTCAACTGGGGCCGGCTCGCCGCCCACGACCGTGCCGCCGTCGAGGTCCAGGCGCGCCCGGTGATGCGCGAAGAGCCTAAGCAGGCGCAAAGCCTCGCCGATTTGGTCGCTCGCCGCGTCGAGCTCCTGACCCGCTATCAGGATGCCGCCTATGCCGAGCGCTATCGCACTGCCGTCGCGCGCGTCGAGAAGACCGAAAAGGAGAAGGCCAAGGGCCGCACCGGCCTCGCCGAGACGTTCGCCAGATCGCTCTACAAGCTTATGGCTTATAAGGACGAGTACGAGGTGGCGCGGCTCTACACCGACGGAGACTTCCTCAAGAAGCTGCATGGTCAGTTCGAGGGCGATTTCACGCTCGAATTCAACCTCGCCCCGCCGCTTTTCGCCGCTCGCGATCCCGCCACTGGCGAACTGCAGAAGCGGCCCTACGGCGCCTGGATGTTTCAGGCTTTCAAGCTTCTCGCAAAGCTGAAAGGGTTGCGCGGTACGACCTTCGACATCTTCGGCAACAGCGAGGAGCGCAGGACCGAGCGGCGTCTGATCGGCGAGTACGAGGCGACGATGGCGTCCGTGCTTGCCGTGCTTAATGGCCAGAACCACGCTATCGCCGTGCAAATCGCCGCGTTGCCCGAGCATATCCGCGGCTTCGGTCACGTCAAGGACAAGAACCTCGCCAGGGTCAAGGAGCGCGAGGCCAATCTCTTGGCCGCGTTCAGAAGCCCCACGGGAACGGCGGCGGCAGCGGAATAGAGAGAGAGACCTAAGCCGGCAATTCGTACCCGATAGAAGCTTCGATCTCGATCGTTCGCCACACCGCCGGTCGGGCCATCATGCGCTCGTAATGGGCCGAGAGATTCGGAAACGTCCCGGCTGCCGGCGTCAGAGGACTGGCGAAACGCCAGTAAAGGCGGAAGAGGTGGATGTCGGCGATCGAGTAGCGTCCGAGCGCCCATTCTCTCGCGCCTAATCGCCGATCGGCGATGGCAAACATTTCTAGGAACGCTTATCCGTGGGCGGTGCATGCAAGGTAGAGTCACTCTACTCCGGGAAGAAGATTTTCTTGCAGCCGCAACCCATCGCTTGTCAAAGCGCGGGACCACGCTTTAGCCTGCCGAGACGCGATGGCGGCGCGGCAAAGGGGGGGCGGAACGCGATGGCGGCTTCTGCGACAGACGACGACGCGAAGGGCTCGCCTGTCGCGGCGGGGAGGGGTGGCATTCTCACCTTCGGCGACGGGCCCGATGGTGAGCGTCTCGGCGCAATCTACCGCTACTGGGAGAGCAAACGGCACGGCCGGCTGATGCCGTCGCGCGCGGATATCGACCCTCTCGAGCTGAAACCCTACCTCTCGCAACTCGTCCTGCTCGACGTCGAGGGTGAGCCGCCGCGTTTTCGCTATCGGCTCGTCGGCACCGAGGTCACCCGGGTTCGTCGCGGTCTGAGCAGCAGCGATCCGACCGGGCGGTTCGTCGATGAGGTAACGCATCATCAGGGCACCGATACAGTGCTCGCTCACTATCGCCGCGTCGTCACCGAGCGCAAGCCGTCGACGGATGCCGGCACCTATACACCATCGCCGGAGCGCCCTTGGGTCCGCTTCTCGCGCCTGGTGCTGCCGCTATCCTCCGATGACGTCTCCGTCAACATGCTGCTCATCGCCCTGGTGCCGATGCGCTGATCATCGTCGTCGCGCGACAGGATCCTAGGCCCCCGGACATGATCGAGGGTTTTTCGTTCAAATCGCTGGCTGAGCTGTTTGCCCTGCCGCCGGCCAACCTCTTCCTGCTATTCGTCGCGGGGCTGATCGTCGCGCGCCGACGCCCGCGCCTCGGCCGGACAGTGCAATGCACAGCGGTACTCCTCCTCTATGCCTTGTCGACGCCGCTCGTCGCCGGGTCGCTGCTACGGACGGTGGAACCGGCAACCCAGCTTGATCCTGCCGCCATTCCCGGATCGGGCGCCGGCGCCATCGTCGTTCTCTCGGGCGAGATGGAGCGCACGCCGGAATATGGCGGCGCGACCATCGGTCCCTTCACCCTCGAGCGCGTGCGCTACGCCGCGCGCCTGGTGCGTCTGACGTCGCTGCCCGTCCTGGTCACCGGCGGCGTCCTCAAGGCAGGCGCACCGCCGATCGCCGCGCTCATGCGCGACGCGCTGAGCGACGATTTCGGCATCACGCCGCGTTGGATCGAGGATCGCTCGCACACAACCGACGAAAACGCCCGCTTCAGCGCAGCGCTGCTACGGCACGACGGGGTCGGCACGATCGTGCTGGTAACGCAGGGCTTCCACATGAGGCGCGCAGCCCTCGCCTTTGCCGAGGCCGGGCTGACCGTTATTCCGGCGCCGACCATGCTGACGGCACGCGAGAGCGATTTCGATGCGCTGATCCCGACCGGCAAGGCGCTGCAGCAGAGTCTCTTCGCAGCGCATGAATGGATCGGCCTAGCCTGGTACCGGTTACGCTATGCCCTGTCCGGGCTGATTTGATGGAGCGGCGGGGACCAAGGATCGGCCATCGCCGCCCGCATCATTCGGCGAGCCGGCCCATTCGCGGCGTACCCTGATCGGGTCCAGTCATCGCGTAGCCGCCATCGACCGGAAGATCGATCCCGGTGATGTGTCGCGCGTCGTCCGAGCACAGGAAGAGAACAGCCCGCGCAACCTCCTCGGCATCGCCGACACGACCGAGCGGATGATACTCGCCGGCGATGCGATCGGCCTTGGTGCGATCGCCCTTGGTCAGCCGCGCGATCGTCGTCGACCAGGTCCAGCCGGGCGATACCGTATTGACACGGATCTTGTCAGCGGCCAGCTCCATCGCCTCGTTGCGGGTGAGTTGAAGTATGGCGGCCTTGCTCGCCGGGTAGAGGGCGCGACCGCGCTGACCCTGCTTGCCGGCAATGCTGCTGAAATTGACGATGGCGCCGCCGCCGCGACGTTGCATATGGGGAGCGACGGCACTGACGAAGCGGGCGCCGCTGACGACATTGACGTTGAGCGCGGCAAGCCATTCCTGGCGGCTCGACTGCAGCCCCCTGTCGAACATCGTGCAGGCATTGTTGATCAGAATATCGATGCCGCCGAAGGCTGCGAGCGCGGCCGCGACGCAGCCCTCGATCTGCGCGTCGTCGGTGATGTCGGTGCGCAGAAAGGCGGCATTCTCGCCCAGCGCCGTCGCCAGGACGGTACCGGACGCATCGTCGATATCGGCGATGACGACCCTCGTGCCGGCGGCATGAAACGCACGCACGATCGCGGCGCCGATGCTGGTCGCGCCGCCGGTGACGATCGCAACCTTGCCGTCGAGCCCTTTCATGTGCTGTGCCCCCATTCCTCGATCATGTCGTCGACGGTCCTGATCGTCGCCAGCATCGCCAGGGTCGCCAGGCTGGCGCGATGCACCTCCGGGCTCGCCGCCGAGCAGGCATCGGCAACGACGACGGTATCATAGCCCACGTCGCTAGCATGACGTGCGGTGCTCTCGACGACGAAATTCGTCGCGACGCCGGCGACGACCAGACGCGACGGCGCCAGGCGATCGACCGCGGATTGCAGCGACGAGGCATAAAAGGCATCGTTCCTGGTATGGGTTATCACGGCCTCGCCCGGCACTGGCGCGAGCCCGTCATAGAATTCTGCGCCCCAGCTTCCTTCCGCCATCACCTTGTTGGCGACGACGCGGCGCCAGATCTCGGCGTTCGTCTTGACGTCGGCGTAATCCGGCGCGAAGGCAATGCGCACCGATATGACCGGCACATGGCAGGCGCGCGCCGCTGCGAGGAGGTGTTTGGCAGCGGCGATGAGAGCAAGGCGCTCTGGACTGTCCTCGGCGATACCGAGCCGGATGCGGCCCTGCGGGTGCACGACCTCGTTCTGGTAATGGAGGGCGATAACGACATCGCTCACCGGCGAGCCGCCCGCCCGCCGCCGCGATCATGCGACGCACCGGCTTGAT
>DATAQP010000124.1:0-10275 GCA_036264595.1 Allostellaceae bacterium | reverse complement strand
CGGTGTGGTTCTCCAGCGTCTCCCAGGTGACGATCAGCCGATAGCGCGCCGGCTTCTCGATCGAGCGCTGCAGATTCATGCCGCGGCAGCCCCTGGCCCGCTTGAAGAGCGGCGCGGCCTTGCCGACGCCGGCTTCGAACTCCGCCTCGAGGCCGGGCTTGATCTCAATCTGCGCGATTTCGAGGATCATGCTGCTGCTCCTTCAGTGCGACGCGATGCTCGCGTCACGCGCCGCCGCAGTCAATGCGCTCGACGGCACCGCCGCCCAGCCGGAACATCGCGTCCTGCGGCGCCTCGAGCTGCAGCGCCGCCTCGCTTGCCAGACCGAGATAGAGGCCGCGCAGCACGCGCCCGGTGACGCCGTGGGCGACGAGGATCAGGCGCTCGCGGCTGGCAGAAGCGGCGAGAAAGGCGGCGACGCGTTCGGCCATCGCCGCATGAGTCTCGCCGTCGGGAGCGCGAAAATACCAGTCATGGCGGGTCGATCCGTCGAGCGCGCCCGGCGAGCAGGCTTCGATCTCCGCGAAATCGAGTGCGGTCCAGGCGCCGATATCGCTCTCTTCCAGCCGCGCCTCGCTCTCGATCCGGGCAGCGGAGAGGCCGAGAATGCCGGCGATGATGCGCGCCGTGTGCTGCGCCCGGCCGAGCGGGCTGGCGACGATGGTCCAGTCGTCCCGCTCGCTCCGATGGATGTGCTGCGTCAGCGCCTCGCCCATCCGCCGCGCCTGCTCTTCTCCGCGCGCGGTGAGCGGCGAATCGCGCCGACCCTGAAACCGCCCGTCGCGGTTCCACACCGTCTCACCATGGCGGGTAAGGTAAATCACCTGCCGCCGCGTCATGCCGTCGCGCTCGCCCATCCGCCGCACCGCTTTGTTATCGCGCGCCGCCGATGCTACGCTAGCGCGGCGGCCGACGGAACGGCGCGCGCGAGCAAGAGGATTGCGAGCGGCCCATGGCGGATCTCGGCGACATCAAGGCGCTGACCTTCGACGTCTTCGGCACGGTGGTCGATTGGCGCAGCGGCATCATCCGCGAAGGCGAGGCGCTCGGTCGCGCCAAGGGGCTCGCGGTCGACTGGGCGCGCTTCGCCGATGCCTGGCGCGGCCTCTACCAACCCATGCTATCCAAGGTGCGCGATGGGACGATGGGCTGGACCAAGCTCGACGACCTCCATCGCGCCAGCCTCGATCGGCTGCTCGGCGAGTTCGCCATCACCGGCTTGAGCGAGGTCGAGATCGATCACCTCAACCGCGCCTGGCATCGTCTCGATCCCTGGCCCGACGTCGTCGCCGGCCTCACCCGGCTGAAGCGGCGCTACATACTGGCGACGCTGTCGAACGGCAATGTCGCCCTCCTTGTCAACATGGCCAAGCGCGCCGGGCTGCCCTGGGACGCGGTGCTCGGCGCCGAGGTGGCGCGTCACTACAAGCCGCAGCAAGAGGCCTATCTCGCCACGGCGGCGTTTCTCGGCCTCGAGCCGTCGCAATGCTTGATGGTCGCGGCGCATTATCACGATCTTCTCGCTTCCCGTGCCTGCGGCTTCCGCACCGCCTATGTCTGGCGCCGCGACGAGTTCGTCGTCCGGCCGAAAGACGATCTTTCGGCCGTGCACGAGCTCGATCTCGTCGTCGAGGATTTCGGCGCGCTGGCCGACCGGCTCGGCGCCCTCTAGCCGACCGCGCCTAGCCGACCGCCTGACGCGCCGGCGCCGACGCGGAGACGACGACGCGGGCGGCGGGCAGCACGACGCGCGCCGTCGTCCCCTCGCCGGAGACGCTGTGCAACGTCAGCGTCCCGTCATGCATCTCGACGAAGGCCTTGACCAGCGGCAGGCCGAGCCCGGTACCCTCGTGGCGCCGCGCCAATGCGCTCTCGACCTGTCGGAAAGGCTCCAGGGCGAGGACCAGCTCCTCCTCGCTCATGCCGATGCCGGTATCGGCCACCGCGATCTCGAGCGCGCCGTCGGCGAGCAGCCGGGCGCTCAGCGTGACGCTCCCCTTCGCCGCGGTGAACTTGACGGCATTCGACAGCAGGTTGACGAGAATCTGCTTGAGCCGCATCTCGTCGCCGCGCAGCCGCGGCAGGTCTTGCGGGATGTCGATGGCGAGGGTGATCTGCGTGTCGGCCGCCAGGCGCTCGACGATCTTGACCGAGCTCGCCGCCAGCGCGGCGACCTCGACGACCTCCTCGAAGAGCTGCATCTTCTGCGCCTCGATCTTCGACATGTCGAGGATGTTGTTGATGAGCCCGAGCAGATGGCGTCCGGCGCTCAATATATCGCCGGCGTATTCGCGATACTTGACGCTGCCGATCGGTCCGAGAACCTCGCGGTTGATCACGTCCGAGAAGCCGATGATCGCATTGAGCGGGGTGCGCAGCTCGTGGCTGATGATGGCGAGAAAATCGCTTTTGGTGCGGCTCGCCGCTTCCGCCTCGGCCTTGGTTTCGATCAGCCGCTGCTCGGCCGTGATCTCGCGCGTGATGTCGCGCGCGTTGCCGGCATAGCCGCGGAAGCGCCCATTCGCGTCGAAGACCGGCTTGCCGCTGACGCTGATGTGCCGCATCCTGCCGGCGGCGTCAGGACGCTGGATGCGGAAATCGCGGAACGGCCGCCGCGCCTGGAGATCCGCCTCGTGCTGCCGCCATTGCTCGGCGCTGACGCCGCGCGTCACCACCTCGCGCCGCGTCTTGCCGAGATGCGCCGCGACGGGCAGCCCGGATTTCTCGAACACCGCATCCGAGAGATAGCTGAAGCGCAGAGTCTCGTCCTGCTCCCAGAACCAATCCGACGAGGCTTCGGCGAAGTTACGGAAGCGCTCCTCGTTGGCGCGCAGCGCCGCGGCGAGCGCCTCGCGCCGCCCCATCTCCTTCGCCAGCATGAAGATCAGCGCGCAGAGAATCGCGGCGGCGACGAAGGCGGCGATCGACAGCATTCTGGCCTGCCGCCGCCAATCTTTCAGCACCGTGTCGACTTTGGTCGAGACCATGCTGACGAGCGGCAGGCCGTCGGCATGGTCGTAGGTGACGATGCGCTCCATGCCGTCGCCGGGATCGCGGTCGCGATAGATGCCGCTCGCCGCCGCGTGCAGATGGGCGGCGCTCCCCGGCTCGGTGGCGCAGAGCGCCCCGTCGCCCTGCGCCCCGTCACCCTGCACGCTCGGATAGCGCATGAGGCAGGTGCCGTCCTCGCGCAGGACGGTGACGATGCTCGCCCTGTGCAGATCGAGGGCGCCGTAGATGGCGGTGAAATAGCTCGGCTCCACGGCGGCGGCGACGATGCCGTTGAACGAGCCGTCCGGCCGGTTGATGCGGCGCGAGACGCCGATCATCGGCCTGCCGTCGCTGCGCGAGACGAAGGGCTCGCTGACGAAGAGCCCGAGCGTCGCATTGTCGCGCTGCGCGGTGAAGATGGAACGGTCGCCGATATAGAACGGCACCCGGTCCTGATTGGCGCGCTCATAGATCATGCCATCCGGCCCCGCGACGCTCAGGCCGCGCAGCTGCGGCGTGTTGGCGGTCAGCGCGGCCATCTGCTCGGCCATCTGCTCGGCCATCGGTCGGCCGTTCTTGCCGTCAGTGTTGGGCAGGCGGTCGGCCAGGGCGCGCAACAGGAAATCGACGTGCTGCAGCGAGCGAGCGATCTGCTCGGCGATCACGAGGTCAAGATTGCGCGCCTCGCGCGTCGCCTCGTCGAGCGCCAGCAAGCGCAGATGCCAAATCAGGCCGCCGGTCAGGGTGGTGAGGACGATGACGAGGACGGCCGCGAGGCCGAACAAGGCGGCGCTCGGTCGGATGGTTGCCAGCAGCCAGCGATGCGGCCCGGCGGCTAACGGCAAGGGAGCTCCGGCATTGCCAAGGCCTCGCGACGCCGACGCCTAGGCGCGGCAAGAGTGAGATTCCGAGCATTTAATGAAAATGGTTAACAATTCCTCAATTGGCCCTCGCCCCCGCGTTCAGATTCGCCGCGCTCAGATCGGCCGGCGCGTCCCGCGCTCGTTCAGCCGCGCCTCGATCGCATCCCATACCTGGACTTCGAGCTGCGTGCCGTCGAGCCGGTTGATCTCCTGGATGCCGGTCGGCGAGGTGACGTTGATCTCGGTCAGATAATCGCCGATGACGTCGATGCCGACGAAGAGCAGGCCCTGCTGGCGCAGCGTCGGGCCGATCGCGGTGCAGATCTCGCGCTCGCGCGTGGTCAGCTCGGTCTTTACCGCGGTGCCGCCGACATGGAGATTAGCGCGCGCCTCGCCCTTGGCGGGAACGCGCAGCACGGCGCCGACCGGTTCGCCCTCGATCAGGATGATGCGCTTGTCGCCGGTCCGGACCTCCGGCAGATAGCGCTGGATGATCAGCGGCTCGCGATAGAGCAGGGTGAACATCTCGAGCAGCGCGTTGAGGTTCTCGTCGTCGGTGGTGACGCGGAAAACGCCGGCGCCGCCATTGCCGAAGAGCGGCTTGACGATGATGTCGCCATGCTCTTCGCGGAACGACAGTATCTCTGCGCGGTCGGTGGTGATCAGGGTCGGTGGCATCAGCCCTTCAAAGCGCGTCACGAAGAGCTTCTCCGGCGCATTGCGCACGCTCGCCGGATCGTTGACCACCAGCGTGGTGGGATGGACATGCTCGAGGAGGTGCGTGGCCGTGATATAGGCCATGTCGAAGGGCGGATCCTGGCGCATCAGGATGATGTCCATGGTCGCCAGGTCGAGGGTCTGCACGTCGCCAAAGCTGTGGTGCCGGCCGTGCTCGCGACGCACCTCGAGCCGGCGGCCGCGCGCCCGCAGCCTGCCATCGCGCAAGGTGAGGTCGGTCGGCAGGTAGTGGTAGAGCGCATGGCCGCGCGCCTGCGCCTCGAGCGCCAGCACGAAGCTGGTATCGCCGTCGATGTTGATCGTCTCCATCGGATCCATCTGGATCGCTACCGCGAGCCCCATCGTCATCTCCCGTCCTCGCCTTCCTCGCAGCGACGGCGCTGCGCTGCCCCGATCAGTTCAGTCGTTCTTTGAGCTGCTGGAGGAGCGCCGCGGTGCGCTGCCGCGCAGTGCCGCCGCCGGCGCGGCGCAGGAACTCCTCGAGCGCCGCGATGGCGGCGCGGTAATTGCTGAAATGGGCGTGCAGCAGCCCGGCCTCGCGCCAGAGATCGGCATGGTCGGGGGCGAAGAGCAGCATGTCCTCGACGACCGCCAAGGCCTTGTCGAGCTGCTTGGTCTGCACCAGGCGCAGCTTGATGTTGTTCTGCAGCCGCAAGAGCACCTGGCGATCACCGACCGGCGCGTAATGCGCCGGCTCGAGCTCGGCGGCCACCCCCGCGCTCGCCTTCAGCATCTCGCGCAGATCGGCCGGCGTGCGCTGCGTGCCGCGGTTGAACGGATCGATGATGGCGCGCTCGCCGTCATGCTCGATGCGCACCAGGAAATGACCGGGGAAGGCGAGGCCGGACATCTCCCACCCTTGCGCCCGCCCGCCATGGATATAGAGAATGCCGAGCGCGACCGGCAGGCCGCGGCGGCGATCGATCACCCGCATCAGATTGGCGTTCTGCAGGTCGTCGTAGGTCACCGTGTCGCCCTCATAGGCATATTTGCCGAAGACGATGCCGTTGCACGCTGCGATGCGCTCGCCGAGCGTGCGGACGGCTGCGGCGGCCCGGCCGATATCATGCGCCAGCGCCGCCAGATGCTGGCAATAGACGACGCGAGTGCCGATCGGCCCGTCGCGCGCCGCCAAAGCGAGCGCGGCCTCCGCCAGCGGCAGCGGCCCGTCCGAGGCGGAGGCGCCGATCGCGCGCAACAGACGCTCCCGCTCGCCGGGATCGCCCGGGTGCTCCGTCGGGCTCGCTCTGTCCTGCGGCGAATTCATTGCAGCGGCTGCACCTCGATCTTCGCCGGCCCGCCGGGGGTCGCCGGTGGCGGCGCAACGTTCGGCGCGTTTGCCGGCGGCGGCACGGTCATGGTCTGCGGCGCCGTCTGCGCTGTCGGCGGCGGCACGGCCTGCGTCGTGCCCGCTGCCGGTGTCGTGCTGTCGGCGGGTGATGTCGGCTCGCCGACCCGGATCCGGACATAGGAGACGACGCGCTTCACGTTCGGGATATTGCGCGCGTAATCGGTTACCTTGTCGAGCTCGGCCTGGCTGCGCGCCGATCCCGAGAGGATGACCGCGCCGTTGACCGTATCGATCGTGTAGTTGACCGAGCGGATCTGGCTGTCAAGCACGATGGCGCTGCGCAGCCGCGTGGTGATCACCTGGTCGCGCGCCGTGTCGCTGATGCCCTGGCTGGCGGCGACCTCGATCTCGCTATTGACCTCCTTGACGCCCTTGACCTCCCAGGCGAGGCGGACCGGCTCGGTCTTCCATTCCGGATTGGCGACCACGCCGGTGATGAGGACGCGCCCGTCATAGACGCTGAGCGAAAGCTGGTGCGCCATGTCGCTGTTGAAGGCCAGCCATTTGTTGTTGATCCCGGTGCGGATCACGGTGTCGTTGACCTGGGTCGAAACGTCGCGCTCCTGCCCGGCGACATAGCCGGTCCCCGCCGCGCCGCCGGCGACGATGGGAACGACGCATGAAGTCAGCGACGGCGAGATGATTGCGGCGCAGGCGGCAAGAACGACTGCTGATCGAGCGGAAGCGGGCAACTTTGTGTCCTCCGAGGGGCGGGCGGCAGGCTATTGGAGCCTGCCTTATCTTATGGCCCATCTTGTGACAGTGCGCCGCCGACGCCAAGCCCTCCCTCGTTACGCGCCCGGATCACTCGCAGGGGGTCACTCGCCGGCGAGCCAGGCATTGCTGACATGGCGCGGCAGCCGACCCCTGGCCACCAGCATGACGTCGAAGCGCAGGGTGAGGCCGCCATGCTGCGGATGCGCCGCGAGGAACTGCTCGAAGGCGCGGGCGACCCGGCGACGCTGGCGCGGGGCGATGGCCTCGCTGGCGGCGGTCATGGTGTCGCGCGCCTTGACCTCGATCGCGGCGACGACGCCGCCGCGCCGCGCGACGATGTCGATCTCGCCGACCGGCACGCGATAGCCGCGCGCCAGGATGCGATAGCCGCGCAGGCGCAGATGCCAGATGCAGAGCAGCTCGGCGGTGCGCCCGCGCTGCCAGGCGCGCCGCCGCTCCTTGCTGGCCCCCCGGACCGTCATGGAGGGACCGTCATGGGCGGACCGTCATCGTTTGCCGCCTCCCGGCTTTTCCCCCGATCGCTTTTCGCCCGGCCCGGCGAGCGCCAGGGCGCGCGCATAGACGGCGCGGCGCGGCAGGCCGGAGGCGATGGCGACCGAGGCCGCGGCATCGCGCAGGCTCGCCCCGGCGAGCGCGTCGCGCAGCATGTCGTCGAGCGTGAGGGCGGCTTCCGCCGCGTCCTTGGCCGGCGCCGAGCCGGGCGGGCCGATGACGATGACGATCTCGCCCTTGGGCGGGCCCGAAGCCGCATAATGGGCGGCCAATTCGGCGAGCGAGCCGCGCCTGACCTCCTCGAACCGCTTGGTCATCTCGCGGGCGACCGCGGCTGGCCGGTCGCCCAGCACCGAAGCCATATCGGCCAGCGCCTCGCCCAGCCGGCGCGCCGATTCGAAGAGGATGAGCGTCGCCGGCACGGCGGCCAGCTCGGCGAGATCGTGGCGCCGCGCCGCCGACCGGTTGGGCAGGAAGCCGGCGAAGAGAAAGCGGTCGCTCGGCAGGCCGGAGAGGGCGAGCGCGGCGAGCGGCGCCGAGGCGCCCGGCACGGTGGTGACCGGCAGCCCTTCGGCGATCGCCGCGCGGACCAGCTTGTAGCCGGGGTCGGAAATCAGCGGCATGCCGGCATCGGAGACCAGCGCAACGCGCTCGCCGCGGCGCAGCCGCTCGAGCAGCAGCGGCCGCACGCGCTCGGCATTGTGGTCGTTATAGGCAAGCCGGCGGGTGGCGATCTCATAGCGCGCCATGAGGTTGCCGGTGACCCGCGTATCCTCGCAGGCGATGAGATCGGCGGCGCGCAGCACCGCGAGCGCCCGCAAGCTTATGTCGGCGGCGTTGCCGATCGGTGTGGCAACGATGTGTAGACCTGCCGGGCCGGCCGGAATGGACTCAACCCGCGATTTACTTGCGGCGGGGCCGCCGCTAGGCTGCGTCGCCCGATGGTCCGAGGGTGTATCGGAGGTCACGCTTGCCCTACTCCGCCATCTGCCGCCGCAGCGTCGCGCGCCGCTTGGCCGCGACCTGCGCCGTCGTCTTCGCCCTTGCCATGCCGGCCCTCCTCGGCGGCTGCGCCGCCAAGTACAGCAGCGTAGCGACCGCACCGGCTCCCCTGCAAGCCGCCCCTGCGGTCGCGCCGCCGCAGGCGATCGAGCCGGCGGCGCCTTCCGCCGCGACCGGCGATCAAGTGCATGTCGCGCTGCTGCTGCCGCTCTCCGGGCCGAATGCGGGGATCGGCCGGGCCATGCTCGATGCGGCGCAAATCGCGCTCTTCGACATCGCCGACGAGCATTTCGTGCTGCTGCCGCGCGATACCGAGGGGACGCCCGAGGGGGCCGGGCGCGCCGCCACCGCGGCGATCGCCGACCACGCCGAGCTGATCCTCGGACCGCTGCTCGCCGGCGAGGTCGAGGCGGTGAAGCCGCTGGCGCGCCAGGCCGGCATCAGCATGGTGGCCTTCTCGACGGCGGACCAGCTGGCGGGCGACGGCACCTTCCTGCTCTCCTTCCCGCCGCGCCCGTCGGTCAACCGCGTCGTCGCCTTCGCCCGTGAGCGCGGCGCCATGCGCTTCGCCGCCCTGGCGCCGGCGACGCCCTACGGGCAGCTCGTCGTCGAGTCGCTGCGCGCGGCGGCGAATTCGGTCGGCGCCAGCGTCGTGCAGACCGAGACCTACGAGCCCGGGGCGACCGATTACCGTCCCGTCGTCCGCCGCCTCGCCAGTTTCGACGAGCGCCGCGCCGCCCTCGCCCGCACGCGGGCGCAGCTCTCGGCGGCCGGCGACGAGGCCTCGCGCCAGGCGCTGCAGCGTCTCGCCGGCAGCGAGACCGCCGGCGATCTCGGCTTCGACGCCGTGCTGCTGCCCGATGGCGACGGCCAGCTCAAGGCGGTGGCCTCGCTGCTGCCCTATTTCGACATCGATCCGGGCAAGGTGCGGTTCCTCGGCACCGGTCTCTGGGACGAGCCCGGACTCGGCACCGAGCCGGCCCTCGTCGGCGGCTGGTTCGCCGCCCCGCCGCCCGCCCCGCGTGCCGAGTTCGAGCGGCGCTTCCGCGAGCTCTACAATCAGGCGCCGCCGCGCCTCGCCACCCTGGGCTATGACGCGACGGCGCTCGCCGCTATCCTGGCGCGCAAGCCGCGCAGCATCGCCTTCACGCCGGAATCGCTGGCCGATCCCAGCGGCTTTTCCGGGGTCGACGGCATTTTCCGCTTCCGCCCCGACGGGCTCGTCGAGCGCGGCCTCGCGGTGCTCGAGATCGACCGCACCGGCAGCAGGATCGTCAGCCCCGCGCCGGAAAGCTTCGAGGCGCCGGCGACGTAATACCAGGTCCCGGCGGCGCCGCTTCCCGCCCTGGCGTGCACAGATTTCTAGCCCCTCCCCCCTTGAGGCGGGTAATTGGCCGAGCCGGCTAATGACACGGGCGTCGAGGAGCGTGTATCCTCCCGCGGTCGATTTTAGGAGGGATAATCAACCGTGCGTCGAACATTCGTTGCGGGAGTGGCTAGTGCCGCCCTCGCTCTGACTGGCTGCCAGAGCGGGGTCAACGGCCTCGCCTTTCTCGTCACCGGCCCGGCACCTGCGGTGCCCGATCACCCGACAGGTGCCCAGTGTGACGATCTGCTCCGCTGGCCCGCCCCGCACTACGAGTGCATCCGGCACATGCACGCCGACCAGGCCGCGGCGAAAGAGAAGGATCGCGCCGAGTGGCTGGCGATCCTCGACAAGCGGATCAAGGAAAACGAGGCGCGCGAAGCCCAGGAAGACGCCGAGGCTAAGGCGCGGATGACGCCGGCGGAGTACAAGAAATTCGCCGAGGCGCGGAAACAAGCCAAGGACCGGGCCGCCGAGAACCGTCTGCGCCAGATGGAGGTCGAGGACGGCGTCGCTGCGGACAAGCAGCACGCCATCGACGCCGTGAATGTCTGCGGTCTCCTCAGCGGCGACCTCTGGGTGAAGTGCATCATTAGAGCGTCGGACGTTCAAGTGAGGTCACAGGCATAGCCGTCGTGGCGAAAGAAGTTCCGGCAATCGGTTGGAGTGAAGAGGGCGCAGATATCGCCGATGGCCTGCCACAGCGCCTCGATGGTCCTGGCATTGAGCTTGCG
>DATAQP010000092.1:0-2083 GCA_036264595.1 Allostellaceae bacterium | reverse complement strand
CAATGCGGAATGCCAATCGCCGGTGCAGCGTAAGCGGCGCCGCATGGCGCGACAGCCGGGAGAAATCGCCTCCTCAGGACGGCGTCAGAATCTCGCCCTTGCCGTTTTGCGCGAGATCGCCGACCCGGCGGCGCAGCGGGCCGAGGTGGGTGGCGAGCGATGCGAGACCCCTTTCCGCCAGGAACCGGCTGATCAGGCGCAGCACCGTCAGCTCGGTGACGCCGCAATCGGCGAAGCCGGGCGCCGGCGGCACCGTGCCGGCAAGCGCGATCAGACTGCCGCGCCGCATCGCGATGCCAGGCTGCGCGCCGATTGCGCCGCCGACGATGATGGTGCCGGCGAGCATTCGAGAGGCACAGAACGATCCGGCCGTGCCGGCCACCACGACGAGACCGCGCCGCATGCGGTCGCCGGCCCCATCGCCGGCATTGCCGCCGAGGATGACGATGCCCTCGCTCATGCCCGCGCGCTCGCCGGGCAGTGCGCCGCCCAGCTGATCGCCCGCATTGCCCGCGACATGCAGCTCGCCGCCGCGCATCGCCGTCGCCGCGCCATACCCGACCGAGCCGGTAACCCGCAGAATCCCGGCGCTCATCGCCGTGCCGGCCCCGGCCCCGGCATCACCCTCGACGACGAGCTCGCCGCCCGCCATACCGGCCCCGACATCGTCGAGCCGGTCGTCGCCGTCGGCGATCACCAGGCGATCCGCCGCCTCGCCGGTCGCCTCGACGCGGAACCAGTCGCCTAGCGCGCCGCGTCGATTGCCCTGGGCGAGCGGCCGGCGCGCGAGCTCGGCCGCCGCGACCCCGGCAATGCTGTCAGGGGTCACGCCGTCGAGCGACAGGCGGAAAGGCGGTCGGCTTTTCAGCGTGAGGCGGATCATGCGAGGAGCTTGCGCAGACGGAAGTGGAAGGCGCCGAGCTTGCCGCCGTAATTCCCCGCCGAGATGCGCAGGATCTCGCCGCCGCTGCCGGCGCAGGCGGCACGGATTCCCACCGCTGTCGCGCCGGCGACCGCCGCTTCGCTTAGCCCATCGATGACGATCTCGAGCACCGCATTGGCTGAATCGGGCAGCGCCGTCGCGACGACGCCGCGCACCGTCGGGCAATAGGGCAGATTGCTCGAGGCGCTGAGGCCCTTGTAGCGCGATCCCAGCTTCGAGCCCGAGCGCACGATGCCGCCGGGGAAGGGCATGATGATTTCCGGCAGACGGCGCATCGCGGCGATCGCCCGCTCGGCGGCGGCGAGCACGCCGGCACGGCTGCGCCCGAGAATGAGGAAATTGCCGCCGCCGACCGCCTTCTGCTGGCCGACCGTATCCTCGCAGAGGAATTCGCCGTCCATCACGGGAATGCGCCAGAAGCGCCGCCCGGGCAGGCGCTTCGCCGCCTGGTGGCCGTCGCCGAAATAGCGCAGGACGCGGCCGAGCGGTACCGGATCCCCCTCCGACATGCCGGCATAGCAGGCGGTGCCGGGACAAGTCAGGATGCACTGGCCGACGCGGTCGCGCACCGCCTTGGCCAGCGCCTCGCGATTGATCGCGAAGAGCAGCATGCCGATGCCCGGGCGCCCGTCCGGCGTCTCTGCCGGTTCGAGCGTGCGCTCGATGCCGGCCTCGACGCCGCAGGCGATGATCGAGGTGGCAAAGCCGGTCGCGGTCTCGCCGGCGGTCCTGGCCCAGCCGGCGCTGTCGGCGGTGACGATGAGCCGCGTCGCCCGCATGCCGAAGGCTTCGGCGAAGGTATCCTCGATCTCGACGCCGTCGAGAATCATGGTGCCGCTCCCGCGGCCCCGCAGGCATGCTCGGCGAGACGCCCGCCGCCGTCGACGATCTCGTGCTCCGAGAGCGCAAAATGATCGAAGCCAACCGTCATGTGATCGTCGAAGAAACGCCGCAGCGCACGCTCGATCTGCGCGTCGTAGCCCGGCCGCACGATCTGCGTCGCGCCCGCCGGACTCGCCGCGATGACGCCATCGCGCGCGATCTCGATGCCTGACTTGAAAACGTGAGCGGGCGTGCGGAACATCGCCTCGACATCGGATTGCTTGCGATAGACTGCGATATCGGCGAGGGCGCCGGGCG
>DATAQP010000080.1:0-2555 GCA_036264595.1 Allostellaceae bacterium | reverse complement strand
CAACCTGCCGCCGGCGTTGCGATAAAAGCATTCGGCAAGGGCATGGATTTAACAGTCCGGGCGATTTCCAGCGTCGCGGAAGCAAGGAAGATCGCGCTCTTGTGTGGTGACCCGCCGGTCCGACGTGCCTACAGTCGCAGGATGCGCCGGTTCGCCCTGATGCTCATCATCGCGACTTCCCTGACGGCTTGCGCCGATGCCGCCATAGGCCCGGTCGATCATTCCTGCGCCGCAAACCCAATGAAAGGACAGGGATCCGGCTGCGACGAGCGTGGAAGCGGCGGGGGCGGCGGGCGGATGTGATCTCGGCCGCCAGCAACGATCTCTTTCTGGCGATAAGCCGGGAAGCTCGGCGCGGCGTGCAAGAAGATGGCGGTGGAACAAGGCATCGCCGGCAGGGCGCCGGGGGCACCGCCGGCCTACGTCGCCATGAGGCATCTCTTCTTCGACTCGGCGGAGGCGTTCAGACCGCCATTACGCCGCACGCCGCGGCGATCATGGGCGACATCCCCAACTAAACGAAAATCCAGCCGATCATTCAGATCAGCGAGGTGAAGATGTAGCGCGACGCTGCCGTCGTCGCCCTGAGCCGGAGGCAAAGCGATCCAGGAAATCGGTGGGCTGGGTTGCTTCGTCGCTCCGCTCCTTGCAAGGACGGTTTGGGCAATGACGGCGTGGCTACTCGGCCGCTTCGCTCGCGGCTTCGCCGTCCGCTTCGCTTTCTGCGCTTGTCCGGGCCAGCGGCTTCAGCGTCACCGCCGAGACCCGGCCGTCGAGCCCGGTGGCGATTTCGTATCGCAGGCTCTGCCCCGCCGTCAGCGACTTCCACCCGGCAAGTTCGACGGCGAGACGACGCACCAGAATATCCGCGCCACCATCTGCCGGCTTGATGTAGCCGGTGCCCATCACGGGATTGAACCACTGCACCTTGCCTGTCGCCATTTTGCTTCTCCAGCTTGCTGTCAAAACGAAAGCCACCGCCGCTCCCATTGACGGGAAGCGGCGGTGGCGGTCTTAGGGCGGGAGCCGGGGAGGAGACTTAGTAGTCCATCCCCTCCATGCCGCCGCCGGCCGGCTGGGCTGGCTCGTTCTTCTCCGGCCGATCGGCGATCATCGCCTCGGTGGTGACGAGGAGGCCGGCGACCGACGCTGCGCCCTGCAGCGCCAGGCGCACGACCTTGGTCGGGTCGATGATCCCCGCCTTGATCATGTCGACATAGGCGCCGCTCTGCGCGTCGTAGCCATGATTGGCATCGCCCTTTTCCAGGAGCTTGCCGATGATGACCGAGCCATCGGCGCCGGCATTCTCGAGGATCTGTCGTACCGGCGCGTGCAGCGCCCGGCGGACGATGTCGATGCCGACCTTCTGGTCGTCATTCTCGGAGCGGAGCTTGGCCAGCACCTTGCTCGCATAGAGCAGGGCCACGCCACCGCCGGCGACCACGCCTTCCTCGACCGCGGCCTTGGTCGCATGCATCGCATCGTCGACGCGATCCTTGCGCTCCTTGACCTCGACCTCGGTGGCTCCGCCGACGCGGATGATGGCAACGCCGCCGGCCAGCTTGGCGAGACGCTCCTGCAGCTTCTCGCGGTCGTAGTCCGAGGTGGTCTCCTCGATCTGCGCCTTGATCTGCGCGATGCGGCCCTCGATATCCTTCTTCTTGCCGGCGCCGCCGATGACGGTGGTGTTCTCCTTGTCGATGCGCACCTTCTTGCAGGTGCCGAGCATGTCGAGCGTGACACTCTCGAGCTTGACGCCGAGCTCCTCGCTGATCAGCTCGCCCTTGGTGAGAACGGCGATGTCCTCGAGCATCGCCTTGCGGCGATCGCCGAAGCCGGGCGCCTTGACCGCCGCGACCTTGAGGCCGCCGCGCAGCTTGTTGACGACCAAAGTCGCCAGCGCCTCGCCCTCGATGTCCTCGGAGATGATGAGCAGCGGCTTGCCCGTCTTCACGACTGCCTCGAGCAGGGGCAGCATCGCCTGAAGGCCCGAGAGCTTCTTCTCGTGCAGCAGGATGTAGGGCTCGTCGAGCTCGCAGATCATCTTCTCGGCATTGGTGACGAAATAGGGGCTGAGATAGCCGCGGTCGAACTGCATGCCCTCGACGACGTCGAGCTCGGTTTCGAGCGACTTCGCCTCTTCGATGGTGATGACGCCCTCGTTGCCGACTTTCTGCATCGCCTTGGCGATCATCTTGCCGATTTCGGTGTCGCCGTTGGCCGAGATGATGCCGACCTGGGCGATCTCGTCATTGGTCGAGACCTTCTTCGAGCGCTTCTTGACGTCCTCGATGACGGCTTCGACGGCGAGGTCGATGCCGCGCTTCAGATCCATCGGGTTCATGCCGGCGGCCACCGCCTTGGAGCCCTCGCGAACGATCGCCTGGGCCAGCACGGTCGCCGTGGTCGTGCCGTCGCCGGCGAGGTCGCTGCTTCGCGAGGCGACCTCCTTGACCATCTGCGCGCCCATGTTCTCGAACTTGTCGCTGAGCTCGATCTCCCTGGCGACGGTGACGCCGTCCTTGGTGATACGCGGCGCGCCATAGGATTTGTCG
>DATAQP010000074.1:0-8676 GCA_036264595.1 Allostellaceae bacterium | reverse complement strand
AGCGACGCCGCTCGTCACGCCGACATAGAGCGTGCCGTTCCGTTTGCTTGCAAGGATGTAGACGCAAGCTCTCCTCATGACACCTATCGTGCCACGACCCTGGCATTCTGGGTGCCAGCTTTCGCGGGCGTGACGAACGGGGGAGTTTGCCCACTCGTGCCCGGTTCTAGGGTTGCGCGGCGATGCCGTGCTTCTTCAGATAATGGCGGAGCTGGTCGTAGCTGAGGCCGAGGCGCTCGGCGGTGCGCCGCTGGTTGAAGCGGCTGGCGGCGAAGGCCTCGCGCAGCAGCGCCGCCTCGTGGCGCCGGATGCGGGCGGCGAAATCGCCTGGCTCCGCCGAGCCGGCAGCGGCGGATGGCTCGGCAGGCGCCGCTTGCGGGCGGAAAGGCGAGGCGAAGGGGTCGAATTCGATGTCGTCGAGCGGGCGGTCGGCTTGAGGCCCGCGGTCGAGGGCGCGGTTGACGCTGCGCTCGATGACGTTGCGCAGCTCGCGGACATTGCCCGGCCAGTCATAGGCGGCGAGCGCCGCCTCGGCGCGCTGGGTGAAGCCGGCGAAACCGTCGCGGCCGAGCTCGCGGCTCATCGCCCGGGCGAAATGCTCGGCGAGAAGGAGGATGTCACCCTGCCGCCGGCGCAGCGGCGGGATGGTGACGACGTCGAAGGCGAGACGGTCGAGGAGATCGGCGCGGAACTTGCCCGATGCCGCGAGGCTCGGCAGGTCGAGATTCGTGGCCGCGACGATTCGCACGTCGACGATCTGCTCGGCATTGCCGCCGACGCGCTCGAAGCTGCCATATTCGATGACGCGGAGCAGCTTCTCCTGCACGGCGAGCGAGGCCTGTGCGATCTCGTCGAGGAAGAGCGTGCCGCCATCGGCAAGCTCGAAGCGCGAGAGGCGCCGCCTGACCGCTCCGGTGAAGGCGCCGGCCTCGTGGCCAAAGAGCTCGCTGTCGAGCAGACCTTCGGCGAGCGCCGCGCAGTTGAGCTTGACGAAGGGCCTCTCCCAGCGCGGCGAGAGATAGTTGATGCGCGCGGCGACCAGCTCCTTGCCGGTGCCGCGTTCGCCGACGACGAGCACCGGACGGTCGAGCGGCGCCACCTGCGAGACATGGGCGAGCATGTCGCGAAACTCGGCGGAATCGCCGAGTAGCGGCGGCAAGTCGGGTGGGCGGCGGGCAGAGGCGTCCATGTGGTGGGAAAGTTCCCTGATATTTGGTCTATAATACTAATTACGCGAACGCTCCCTTACAAGCCGCGACCGAGCCAACCCTTCCCCCTCTCCCGCGTTGCGGGAGAGGGTCGGGGTGAGGGCCTACAGGGAAAGGCTTTTTATTTCCGCCTTTTAGAGAGCGAGCGTCAGCCCTCACCCTGCCCTCTCCTGCACGCGGGAGAGGGTTCTCGGCCGAGCCGTTGGGCGAGATTGGCACGCGCCATGCGTAGAGAGGGCCAACCATTCTCTTGAGGGAGCGTTTCATGGGTATCTTCTCGCGCCTCACCGACATAGTGAACTCGAACATCAATTCCATCCTCGACCGGGCGCAGGACCCCGAGAAGATCATCCGGCTGATCATCCAGGAGATGGAGGACACGCTGGTCGAGGTGCGCTCGGGCGCCGTGCGCACCATCGCCGACCAGAAAGAGAGCGAGCGCCGCCTCCAGGCGTTGCGCCGCGAGCACGACGACTGGCAGCGCCGCGCCGAGTTCGCCCTCACCAAGAATCGCGAGGACCTCGCCAAGGGCGCCCTGCTTGCCAAGGCGCGCTGCGCCGAGAACCTCAAGCTGCTCGAGGGCCAGGTCGAGCAGATCGCCGTCGCCCTCGCCAAGCAGAACGAGGATATCGGCAAGCTGCAGGCCAAGCTGGCCGACGCCAAGGCGCGCGAGCGCAGCATCGTGGCGCGGCAGAAATCGGCCGCCACCCGCATCAAGATCCGCGGCAAGCTCTATGACGAGCGCATCACCGACGCCTTCGCCCGCTTCGAGCAGGTCGAGCGCTCGCTCGACGAGCTCGAGGGCAAGGTGGAGACCTACGATCTCGGCCGCAAGGCGACAACGCTGCACGAGGAGCTCGCCGGGCTCGAGGCGGAGGCCGGAATCGACGAGGAGCTGGCGGCGCTGAAGAAGCGCATGGGCAACAGCATCAAGAGCGATGCGCCCAAGGCGGATGCACGCTGATGGGCCACTATTACTTCATCCTCGGCATCCTCTTTCTCACCATCGTCGCGCCGATGTGGATCAGCGCCCATTACGGCACGCGCTGGCGCAAGTCGCGCGGCCTATCGCGCGAGGACGAGAAGACGATGGCCGAGTTGTGGGAGAGCGCGCGCCGCCTCGAGGCGCGCGTCGAGGGGCTCGAGAAGATCCTCGACGCCCAGGCGCCGGGCTGGCGCGGAGGGCGGCCATGAGTATCTGGAGCCGCGACGAGGACTGGCACAACCCGCATCGCCTCTACCGCGACACCGAGCATGCGCGCATTTCAGGGGTCTGCGCCGGCATCGCCGATTATTTCGGCGTCAAGCGCCGCATGGTGCGACTGGCCGCCATTCTCTGCCTCATCTTCTTCTTCGTGCCGACCTTCCTCACCTATCTGGTGCTGACCCTGGTTCTGCCGAAGCGGCCGGCACGGCTCTATGCCAGCCGCGAGGAGGAGGTGTTCTGGCGCGGCGTCAGCGCGGCACCCGACGACACGCTGAAGGCGCTGCACCACAAATTCGCCGAGGTCGAGCAGCGCCTCGCCGGCATGGAGCGGGCGGTGACCTCGCCGGATTTCGATCTCCACCGCAAGTTCCGCGATATCGGCGGCTGACAGGCTCGGCAGCTAGGAATTATGCCATGAACATTTACACTCTGAGCGTGCTGGTGTGCCGGGATGCACCCGATGTCGGCCGCCTGGCCATTCATCGGCAAATCGAGACGGAGATTTCCGACTTCCTGCACCGGAGTTTGTGACGGCGCTCAACGTCATGCGGCCCCGGCTAGGTCTATCCTCACCGCGAACATTGCAACGGAGTGACTCCATGTCTCCCCTCAGCCTCCTTCTCAATGTCCTCTGGATCGTCTTCGGCGGCTGGTGGATGGCGGCCGGCTGGCTCGTCGCCGCCATCATCATGGCGATCACCATCATCGGCCTGCCCTTCGCGCGCGCCGCTTTCAACATCGCCTGGTACGCCTTGCTGCCCTTCGGACAGACGGTGGTGCCGCGCGACGAATATACCGGGCGTGGCGATCTCGGCACCGGCCCGCTCGGCATGCTCGGCAATCTCGTCTGGCTGATCTTTGCCGGCTGGTGGCTGGCGCTCGGCCATCTCCTCACCGCGGTGGCGCTCGCCATCACGATCATCGGCATCCCGTTCGCCTGGGCGCATCTCAAGCTCGCCGGCCTCGCCCTCTGGCCGATCGGCAAGACCGTGATTACCGTCGAAGAGGCTGAGCGGCTGCGCTATGCGCCGTGGCGGGCGCGGCCCTATTAAGCCGCGAGTTCTCAAGCGGCAACCCACGCCGACGCCGATTCCGTCCATCCGCAGACATGGTGCCAAGTCCTTCAATCGGCCTAAATTGGGCGCCCGGAAATCGCATGAAGCCGGAGCAAGATCAAGCGATGCGACGTCCCTCGCGCATCGCAGCTGACGGGGATATTTGATGACGATCGTCCATTTCCTGGTCCTGCCGCATCTCACCTTGCTGGATCTCGCCGGGCCGGCCGAGATCTTCCGCACCGCGCAGCGTTTCGGCGTCGATATCGAGCTGCGCTACATCGGCCCGGCGCCCGCCGTCGCGAGCTCGGTCGGCATCGGCCTGGCCGAGATCGCCCCGCTGCCAGATTCGCTGCCGGACGGCTCGATCCTGGTCATTCCCGGCGCGACGGACTCGCTCAACGACTACAAACGACCCGAGGCGCAGGCGGCGATTGCCTGGCTGGCCCGCGTCGTGACGGCGGAGCACACGCTCTGCGCCGTCTGCTCGGCGGCATTTCTCGTCGCGCGTGCCGGTTTGCTCGAGGGTCGCCAATGCACGACGCATTTCTCGCTCCAGCAGCGTCTGGCGCGAGAGAGCCCGTCGCTGACCGTGCTGCCGGATCGCCTCTTCGTCCGCGACGGCACCGTCATCACCAGCGCCGGCGCCGCATCCGGCATCGACATCGCGCTCGACCTGCTGACCCGCCTGCACGGGCCGACGCTGGCCGCCAAGGTGGCTGAGTTGCTCATCATCTATTTTCATCGCGACGCCGAGGATCCGCAGCTTTCGCCGTGGATCGCCAATCGAACGCATGAGGATCCGCGCATCCGCGCCGCGCAGGAGCTGGTTTCGCGCAACCTGCAGCGCCCCTGGACCGTCTCCGGCCTCGCCCGCGAGATCCATGTCGGTGAGCGCCACCTCGCGCGGCTCTTCCGCATGCATGCGCGCGTTTCGCCCAGCACCTATATCCGCTCGATCAGGGTTGCCGCCTCGAGCCAGATGGTCCGCCACACAAGGCTCTCGCTGGAGCAGATCGCGACGGCCTGCGGCTTTCACTCTTCCGAGCAGATGCGACGAGCGTGGAAGAGCCTCGGCCAACCAGTCCCGTCATCGCTGCGCCGCGCGGCGTCGGACGACGCGACAAAAAGTCCCTAGCCTGCAAGCACAACTTCCCCGTCATCGCGAGGAGCGACGCGACGAAGCGATCCAGCGCGGAGCACCCGCCATGGATTGCTTCGCGGCGCTCGCAATGACGTGCAATGTCCGTAGAGCACCAATTGTCTCCGCTCTGCGTCGAAAGAGTCCGGTTTTGCCGGCGACTGGTCGCAAACCGCGGTGGTGCGCTGCGTTCCCCTGTGAACAATAGGGGCAGCAGGTGGCGGAAACCGGGATGCCGAACCTATCGATTTCGATCCGATGGATCATGCCCGTTGTGGCGTTGCTCGCGCTCGACGGTGCCGCCCGTGCGAGCGATGTCGGCGACCTCTACGAGGCGCAGGCCATCGTCACCGGCGAGCGCGAGGAGACGCGAATTCCCGGCTTCGCGGAATGCCTGCAGGTCGTGCTGGTCAAGGTGTCCGGCGATCCCCGGCTGATCGGCGACAACAGGATCGCCGCGCTCGCCGGACAGGCCGGCGATTTCGTCCGCGACCTCCGCTATCACGACCGCATGTCGGGCATTCCGCACCACGACGAGCAGGGCACGCGCGATCGGCCCTACGATCTCATCGTCACGTTCGACCGGGCGAAAATCGATGCCGCTCTGCGCTCCCTCGGGCGCGAGCCCTGGAGCACGGCGCGACCGCCCATCGTCGTCTTTCTCGGTATGCGTAACCTGACGACCGCTTTCATGGTCGCCGGCGATGGCGACCGCGAGCTCGAGCGCAGCGCGCTCGTAGCTGCCGCGGCCCAGCTCGGCATACCGATGACGCTTCCGGGCCGGGCGGCGCTGGCCGCTTCCGGCTTGCGCTTCGAGGCATTGCCGGACGTCGATCCCTCTCGTCTCGATGCGACGGCGAGCGGCGGCGCGCTCGCGGTCGTCGGGCGCATGATCTGGAGCGCGGAGGCACTCAGCTGGATCGCCGATTGGCGTCTCTTTTCGGAGGGCCGGAGCTTCGCGTGGCAGGCCCGCAGCGTCACATTCGATGACGGGTTTCGCAAGGCGATGGGCGGCGTTGCGCAGATCCTCTCGGGCCGCGGCGTGCCGGACTAGCGCAATGACGTCAACGGCGACGAGCGATCGGCGAGGGCGCTCATGGTTTTGGGCGATATCGTTGCGTCTCTTGCCGTCGGCGTTGCTCATCGCCTCTGCCGTGCCGGCGAGCCGGGCACAGGAGGCGGGCACGCTCTACCAGGCGGTCCCCATCGTCACCGGCACTGACATGCGCAGCCGCCCGGCCGGTTTCGCGCAGGCCTTGCGCGAGGTTCTCGTCAAGCTGTCCGGTGAGCCGCTTCTGCTGCGCGATCCGCGCCTATCCGAATTGATGGCGCATGCCGGCGATCTGGTCGTCTCTTTCGACTATGTCGATCAGCTCGCCGGAATACCGCGTCACGACGAGCAGGGCACCTACGATCGGCCGCAGAACCTCACGGTGCGGTTCGACCCGGCGCGGATCGACAAGGTGCTGGCGGACCTTGGCGAGCGGCCTTGGCGCGGTCCCCGGCCGGTGGTCGTGCCGGTCCTCGCGGTGCGCCGCTTCACGGCAAGCTATCTGCTCAGCGCCGAGATCCCGGCCGGCACCGAGCAGCGCGCCGCCTTCGCCAACGTCGCCGACGAATTGGGCATGAATTTTCGCATCCCGACGGAGGCCGAGCTTGCCGGCTGGGGCGTAACCCCAGGCAAGTTCCCGGCTCCGCATGCCGCGCCGCTTCCAGACGAGGCACTGGTCGCCGGCACGCTCGAATTCGAGGAGACCCTGCCGGGATGGGTCGGATCGTGGCGGATGCGCTGGCACGACGTCGACTATGCCTGGGGAATCAGCAGGGTGAATTTCGACGCGGCATTCCGCGACATTGTCCGCGGCGTCGTCCGGGTCGCCTCCGGTCATGGCAGCCCCACCGCGCCGTGAGCCAAGGGCATTGCAAGCCCGCAATCAACGGTTCCATCCGAAATTCGCGCTCCGGCGGTCAAACATTAATCGAGTATCAACTCTCGGCGGTTAGTTCTGCTGTTGCATTTAGGGCGGTAGGGGCTAGGCCATGGAACTCGAAACGCCGCAGCAAGGCACATCGCAGAAAGACCGTCGCAGCCATATACGGTGGCGCGTGCTCTGGTGGGGGCAAATCGAGGTCGGGGCAGATCTTTCAGCCTGCACCATCGTCGACCTCGCGGCCAGCGGCGCCCAGATTCAGACAAACCGGCCAACCCCGGTGGAGGAGCGCGTGCGGCTTTCCCTGCCGCCCTTCGGCCATTTCAAGGGCGAGGTCGTTTGGGCGCGCGACGGGCATATCGGTGTCCGCTTCGCCGACGAGGAGCACCCAAGGGTCGCCAAGATCGTCGCCAGCCATTTGAGCCAAACGCCGCGATAAAGCGGTCGTTTCGGTCTCCCCGCCAGTCCCGCACCGATGAGGAGCTGAGCCGATAGGCCCCCGGCCACGGCGACGGGCCCCTTCCGCTCGCGCCGGCGGCGAGCGATGATCGTCCCGGAGAGATGAACTCGAGGGGCGATTCCATGGCCGCATACGATCTCGTCATCCGCAACGGCACCGTCGTCACCGCCGCCGACACGGTGCACTGCGATGTCGGCGTCAAGGACGGAACCATCGCGACGCTCGGCGCGGGGATCGGCCCCGGCAGCCGCGAGATCGATGCCAGCTGCATGCTGGTTCTCCCCGGTGGCGTCGACAGCCACTGCCATATCGAGCAGAAATCCTCCAACGGCATCATGTGCGCCGACGATTTCTACAGCGCTACGGTGGCGGCGGCGTTCGGCGGAACGACGACGGTCATTCCCTTCGCCGCCCAGCACAAAGGCCAGTCGCTGCACCAGGTCGTCACCGCCTATCACGACGCTGCAGGCCCCAAGGCGGTGATCGACTATGCCTTCCATCTCATCGTCTCCGATCCGACCGAGCAGGTGCTGGGACAGGAGCTGCCGGCGCTGATCCGTGACGGCTATACCTCATTCAAGGTCTACATGACCTACGACCTCCTGAAGCTCGACGACGGCCAGATGCTCGACATCATGGCGCTGGCGCGGCGCGAGGGCGCGCTGATGATGGTGCATGCCGAGAATCACGACATGATCAAATGGCTGACGGCGCGGCTGATGGAGCACGGCCACCGCGCGCCGCGCTATCATGCGGTCGCCCATGCGCGCATCGCCGAGGGCGAGGCGACCAATCGCGCGATCGGCCTCGCCGAGCTCATCGACGTGCCCGTTCTCATCGTCCATGTCTCCTCGGCGGAGGCGATCGACGCCATCCGCGCAGCGCAGACGCGCGGCCTCAAGGTCTATGGCGAGACCTGCCCGCAATATCTCTTTCTCACCTCCGCCGACATCGACAAGCCTGACGTCGAGGGCGCGATGTACTGCTGCTCGCCGCCGCCGCGCGACGAGGCGGCGCAGGCGGCGGTGTGGCGCGGGCTCGGCAACGGCACGTTCCAGGTCTTCTCCTCCGACCACGCGCCCTATCGTCTCGACAAATCGGGCAAGCTGCCGAAGGGCAAGAAGACCACCTTCAAGGAGATGGCGAACGGCGTTCCCGGCATCGAGCTGCGCCTGCCGCTGCTCTTCTCCGAGGGCGTCGGCTCGGGACGGATGGACCTCAACCAGTTTGTCGCGCTGACCGCGACCAACCATGCCAAGCTCTACGGTCTCCATCCGCGCAAGGGCACGATCGCGGTGGGGTCGGATGCCGATCTCGCGATCTGGGACCCCGAGCGGGTGGTGACGGTGAATGCTGACATGTTGCACGACAATGTCGGCTACACGCCCTATGAGGGACGGCAGATCATCGGCTGGCCGGTGACCGTCATCAGCCGCGGCCGCGTCGTCGTCGACGATGACGAGCTCCAGGTCGAGCGCGGCAGCGGCGAGTTCCTCCCCTGCGCCAGCCCGCAATCGGCCCAGCCGCTAGACCGCCCGGCCGTCGAGATCGCGCGGCTCGGCGAATTCGGCGACGGACCGATCTTCTGATCGCTCAGCGTCGCGCGCGGCGCGGCTTCAGCGTCACAAGCATTACCCCGGCGATGACCAGCGCGGCGCCGCAAAGCCGCAGCGC
>DATAQP010000308.1:0-5667 GCA_036264595.1 Allostellaceae bacterium | reverse complement strand
GTAGATCATCGTGCAGCCGTAGAGCAGCATTCCCGAGGAGAGCGAGGCGGGGCTCAAATATTTCGTCCTCGGCGCGCTCTCCTCGGGAATGCTGCTCTACGGCTGCTCGATGATCTACGGCTTCTCGGGAACGACGAGCTTCGAGCAGCTGGCGGCAAGCTTCGCCGGCGGCGATTATTCGATCGGCATCATCATCGGCATCGTCTTCGTCTCTGTCGGCCTCGCCTTCAAATGCTCGGCCGTGCCGTTCCACATGTGGACGCCGGACGTCTACGAGGGCGCGCCCACCCCGGTGACCGCCTTCTTCTCGGTGGCGCCGAAGATCGCCGCCATCGCGCTCTTCGTCCGCTTCCTCATCGAGCCGTTCGGCGGCCTCACCACGGAATGGCGGCAGATCATCCAGTTCATCGCCATCGCCTCGATGCTGCTCGGCGCCTTCGCCGCGATCAACCAGCGCAGCATCAAGCGGCTGATGGCCTATAGCTCGATCGGTCATGTCGGCTATGCGCTGATCGGCCTCGCCGCCGGGACCGCCGACGGGGTGCGCGGCATTCTCATCTACATGGCGATCTATCTCGTCATGAATCTCGGCACCTTCGCCGTCATCCTGTGCATGCGGCGCAACGGCAGGATGGTCGAGGAGATCGCGGATCTCGCCGGGCTCTCGAAGACGCAGCCCGGCCTCGCCGCCGCGCTCTTCATCTTCATGTTCTCGATGGCCGGGATTCCGCCGCTCGCCGGCTTCCTCTCCAAGCTCTACGTCTTCATGGCGGCGATCGATGCCGGCCTCTACTCGCTCGCCGTCATCGGCGTCGTCACCAGCGTCGTCGGCGCCTTCTACTATCTGCGCATCGTCAAGCTGATGTATTTCGACGAATCGACCGGCGTCTTCGACCGGCCGATCGGCGTCGAGATGCGGGGCGTGCTCGTCATCACCGCCGCGCTGGTGCTGCTGCTCTTCCTCTTCCCCGGTCCGCTGGCGACGAGCGCCGACGCTGCGGCGGCCGCGCTTTTCGCGGGATGACCGGCGCGCCGCATCTCCCTGCCGCCTATCGCCTGCTGAGCTATGACCGGCTGGCAAGCACCAACGATGAGGCGAAGCGGCTGGCGCGGGATGGGGCGGAGGAGGGGACGATCGTCTGGACGCGCGAGCAGAGCGCCGGACGCGGCCGGCGCGGACGGCAGTGGGTCGGCCTTCCCGGCAATCTCTTCGTCTCCTTCATCCTGCGGCCGAATCGCCCGCCGGCGGCGGCAAGTCAGCTTGGCTTCGTCGCGGCGCTCGCTCTCGGCGACGCGATCGGCGCCAACGCGCCGCCGCTTGCCGAGCTGCGCTGCAAATGGCCGAACGACGTCCTGCTCAACGGCCGGAAATTTGCCGGTATCCTGCTCGAATCCGAAGCCCGCCTGAGCGAGACGCTCGACTGGGTAGTGCTCGGAATCGGCGTCAATGTCGTGGCCCATCCGAGCGGGACGGCGTATCCGACGACCTCGCTACGCGAGGAAGGCTGCGTCGATCTCGATGCCGCTTGCATGCTCACCGCCTTCGCCCGGCATTTCCTCGGCTGGTACGAGACCTGGCGCGACGAGGGCTTCGCGCCGATCCGCGCCGCCTGGCTGCCGCGCGCGGCCGGGATCGGCGATGAGATCACGGTGCAGCTCGATCGCGATACCATCGCCGGTCGATTTGTCGGGATCGACGCCGACGGCGCCCTCGCGCTCGAGACCGGCGCCGGCAGCCGCCGCATCGCCGCCGGCGATGTCTTTCCAGCCAACCGGTGAGGAAGCCCATGCTGCTCGCCATCAATGCCAACAACACGAATACGGTCTTCGCCATCTATGACGGCACGACCTTGCGTGGCGCCTGGCGCTGCGCGACCGACCCCAAGCGCACCGCCGACGAGTACGTCGTCTGGCTGACCCAACTCATGGCTTTCGAGACGCTGCGCCGCGAGGATATCGACGCCGCCATTCTGTCGAGCGTCGTGCCGGCGACCGTCTTCAATCTCAAGACGCTGTGCCGCCGCTATTTCAACTGCGATCCGCTGATCGTCGGCGATAAGAGCTGCCGGCTCGGCATCGAGGTCCTGCTCGACCGGCCGGAGGAGGTCGGCGCCGACCGCGTCGTCAACGCCGTCGCCGGCAAGGATCGCTATACGACGCCGCTCATCATCGTCGATCTCGGCACGGCGACGACTTTCGACGTCGTCGACAAGGACGGCAATTATGTCGGCGGCGTCATCGCACCGGGCATCAATCTGTCGCTGCGCGCCCTCGAGATGGCGGCGGCGAAGCTGCCGCATGTCGCCATCGAGCGCACCGATCGCATTATCGGCAAGGCGACCGTGCCGGCCATGCAGTCCGGCCTGTTCTGGGGCTATGTCGGCCTCATCGAAGGCCTCGTCGGTCGCATCCGTAACGAGTTCGGCGCGCCGATGGGGGTTGTCGCCACCGGCGGGCTGGTGCCGCTCTTCGCCGGCGCCACGTCGGTCATCGAGAGCGTCGATCAGGATTTGACGCTCTGGGGCCTCTATCTCATTCACAAGCGCAACACGGTTTCATGAGCAACCTCGGCACGAGTCAACGCAATCGGCCCGACGAGCTGGTCTTCCTGCCGCTCGGCGGCGCCGGCGAGATCGGCATGAACTTGACGCTCTACGGCTATGGCGGCGAGTGGCTGATGGTCGATTGCGGCGTGACCTTCGCCGATGACAGCATGCCCGGGCTCGACGTCATCATGCCGGATCCCGGCTTCATCGCCGATCGCTGCGATCGCCTCGCCGGGCTGGTCGTGACGCACGGGCACGAGGACCATATCGGCGCCATTCCTTACCTCTGGACGCGCTTTCGCTGCCCGGTCTACGCCACGCCCTTTGCCCGCGCGCTGCTCTATGAGAAGCTGGTCGAAGCCGGGCTGCAGCATGAGATTCCCATCACCGAGGTGCCGCTCTCCGGCAAGTTCACCGTCGGCCCCTTCGAGATCGAGCTCATCACGCTGACCCATTCGATCCCGGAGCCCAATGCGGTGGTCATCCGCACGCCGCTCGGCACCATCCTGCACACCGGCGACTGGAAGCTCGATCCCTCGCCGCTGGTCGGCGACATCTCCGACGAGGCGGCGCTGCGGCGGCTCGGCGAGGAGGGCGTGCTGGCCATGGTCTGCGATTCGACCAATGCGCTGCGCCCGGGTCATTCCGGCTCCGAGGCGACGGTGCGCGAATCGCTCGTCGATCTCGTCGGCCGCTACGACCGGCGCGTCGCCGTCGCCTGTTTCGCCTCCAACGTGGCGCGCCTGGAATCGATCGCCGCCGCGGCGGTCGCCAATAACCGCGAGGTCGCGCTGGTCGGCCGCTCGTTGTGGCGCATCTACAAGGCGGCGCGCGACACCGGCTATCTGCGGAACACGCCGCCCTTCCTCAGCGAGGACGAGGCCGCCGCCGTGCCGCGCGACCGCATCCTCCTGGTCTGCACCGGCAGCCAGGGCGAGCCGCGCGCGGCGTTGTCGCGCATCGCCCAGGGCGACCATCCGCATGTCTCGCTGGACAGCGACGATGCGGTGATCTTCTCGTCGCGCATCATCCCGGGCAACGAGCGGGCGATCGGGCGGCTGCAGAACAAGCTCGCGAAGGCAGGCGTGGTCATCGTCACCGAGCACGATCATTTCGTCCATGTCTCCGGTCATCCGGCGCAGGACGAGCTGGCGCAGATGTACCAGATGGTGCGGCCGCGCATCGCCGTGCCGGTGCATGGCGAGGTGCGCCATCTCATGGCCCATGCCCAGCTCGCGCGCGACTGCCAGGTCGCCGAGACGGTGATCGCCGAGAACGGCGCCATGGTGCGCCTCGCTCCCGGGCCGGCGGAGATCATCGATACCGTTGCCGTCGGTCGTCTCGTCGTCGATGGCAACCAGCTGCGCGCACTCGGCAGCGCCGCCTTGAAGAGCCGGCAGCGCATGGGCTTCAACGGCACGGCGGTCGCCACCGTCGTTCTCGACAGGAACGGCTCGCTGCTGGCGACGCCGCAGGTCACCGTGCAGGGCCTCGTCGAGGAGGCCGATGCGGCGACCCTCGGCGCACTCGGTGAGCGGCTCGGCCAGGCGATCGCGGAGCTGCCCGCCTCGCGGCGCCGCGACGACGAGGCGGTGCGTGAGGCGGCGCGGCTCGCCATGCGCCGCTCGCTCAAGGCAAGTTACGGGAAGAAACCTGTCACCGACATCCACATCGTGCGCCTGTGAGCGCCAGCACGGAGGAAAGGGAGCAGAGTTGATCGGCCGCTTGAACCATGTCGCCATCGTCGTCCCTGATCTCGCGGCGGCGGCTTCGCTCTATCGCGACACGCTCGGGGCGCGCGTCTCGCCGCCACAGGCGCTGCCGGCGCACGGCGTCACCGTCGTCTTCGTCGAGTTGCCCAACACGAAGATCGAGCTGCTCGAGCCGCTCGGCGCCGACTCGCCGATCGCCGGCTTCCTGGCCAAGAACCCAAGCGGCGGCATGCATCATCTCTGCTACGAGGTGCCCGACATCATCGCGGCGCGCGATCGCCTCGAGACAAGCGGCGCGCGGGTGCTCGGCGACGGCGAACCGCGGATCGGCGCCCATGACAAGCCCGTGCTGTTCCTCCACCCGAAGGATTTCTGCGGGACGCTGATCGAGATCGAGCAGGCCTAGGCGATGAGTTGGCGACGATGAGCTGGGTGACCGGCGCGGCGGTCTATGTCTGCATCTGGATGGTGGTGCTCTTCGCCGTCCTGCCGTGGGGGATCAGGCCGACCGCCGAGGTGCAGCGGGGCCACGACCCCGGCGCGCCGGCCAATCCTCGGTTGCTGCTGAAGGCTCTCGTCACCACGGCGATCGCGACGCTGCTGTGGATCGCCTTCTATCTTGTTGCCCGTTCTGATCTGATCAGTTTTCGCGGGAGCTGACATGAGCGAGACTTACTGCGCCGCGGCGCCCGGCCATCCCTTTCACGGCCCCTATCACGACAGCGAGTACGGCTTCCCGTCGCGCGACGACAAGGTGCTGTTCGAGCGGCTGGTGCTCGAGATCAACCAGGCGGGTCTCTCCTGGCTGACCATCCTGAAGAAGCGCGAGGCCTTCACCGCGGCCTTCCGCGGCTGGGACATCGACCGCATCGCCCGCTTCGGCGCCAAGGATGTCGATCGCCTGCTGCTCGACCCCGGAATCATTCGCAACCGGCTCAAGATCGCCGCCGCCATTACCAATGCGCAGCGGCTCATCGACCTGCGTCAGACGCATGGCTCCTTCGCCGCCTGGCTCGATGCCCATCACCCTCTGTCCAAGGCGGATTGGGTCAAATTGTTCCGCCGGACCTTCGTCTTCACCGGTGGTGAGATCGTCGGTGAATTCCTCATGAGTCTGGGCTATTTACCGGGTGCCCATATCGAATCATGCCCGGTCTATTCCAAGGTTAAGGCGCAACGTCCGCCTTGGATCGTAAGGGTTTGATTTTAGACAAAAAAAGAATGGCAAGACCGAAGTCTTGCCATTCATGAATCCCACCTCTCGCTCAATTCCGGCGCTGGGTTTTTCCCTCGCGCCATCGCCTTTGGCGATTCCTCCCTAAACTCGGACCGATGCTAAGCGCATTTTTGTTGTTCTTGTTGAATGACTTTACGGAGCTTTCTGCGAGTCGTCACGCACTTTTTGCATG
>DATAQP010000164.1:0-15092 GCA_036264595.1 Allostellaceae bacterium | reverse complement strand
CGATCGACTGGATCCGCGGCATCGTCGCCGAGCCTGAGATCGGCGTCATCTACAACGGCAAGGTGGTCAAGGTCGTGGATTTCGGCGCCTTCGTGAACTTCCTCGGCGCCAAGGACGGTCTCGTCCATATCAGCGAGCTCGCGCCGCAGCGCGTCGCCAAGGTCGCCGACGTCGTCAAGATGGGCGACCAGGTCAAGGTCAAGGTCCTCGGCTTCGACGATCGCGGCAAGGTCAAGCTCAGCATGAAGCAGGTCGATCAGGTCACCGGCGAGGACATCGGCAATCGGCCGCGCGAGGAACCGAAGGCGGCGTCTTGACGGCGACGCCAACGGTATCGTTCGGACGAGCGAGACGCGGGTGAGCGACGCGACGGACGCGTCGCAACTCGACCTGCCGCCGGTCATCGGCCATCGCGGCGCCGCCGCCGCGGCGCCCGAGAACACGCCGGCCGGCATGCGCATGGCGCATCGTCTCGGGGCTCGCTGGGTCGAGTTCGATGTCCGCCTGACCGCCGATGCGCAATGCATCGTGCTGCATGACGACACGATCGACCGGACCAGCGACGGAAGAGGCGTCGCGGCGCGGCTGACCTTGGCGGCGTTGCGCCGCTACGATGCCGGCGCCTGGTTCGACAAAAGATTCGCCGGCGAGCGCATTCCCTCCTTCGACGAGATCATCGTGCTGCTCGGCGAGCTCGGCCTCGGCGCCAATGTCGAGATCAAGCCGGCACCCGGACAGGAGGTGGAGACGGCGCGCGCCATCGTCGCCGTGCTGCAGCGGAGCTGGCCGGCGCATCTGCCGCCGCCGTTGCTTTCGAGCTTCTCGCCGGTCGCCCTCGAAGCCGCGCGCGACGCCGCGCCGGCGATCGCCCGCGGCTATCTCTTCGGCCGGGTGCCGGCAAATTGGCGCGCAGAGGTCGAGCGGCTCGGCTGCGTGACCGTCCATTGCGATGCGCGCCGCCTCGAGCAAGCGACGGCGCAGGCGGTCATCGGCGCCGGCTACCCGCTCCTGGCCTATACGGTCAACCGGCCGGAGCGTGCCCGCGAGCTGCTCGGCTGGGGCCTCAGCGCGGTCTTTACCGACTGCCCCGACCGCATAATCGCCGGCCTGTCCAAGGACGGGAAAAGCTCGCCAAAAGGGCCTGGTATCCATACATAGAGCAGACGAAAGCGGCGGCTCGCCGGAGCTGCCGCCGGACGACAAGGGAGACGGGACGTGATCGCGCTGAAGCCGCTGATTATTTCGGGACGCGAGGTTCTGCCGCTGGTCGAGGGCGGCAAGGGCATCTCGGTGTCGAACGGCGAGAGCTCGGGGGCCTGGGCGGCCGCCGGCGGCGTCGGTACCTTCTCCGGCGTCAACGCAGACAGCTTCGATGCCAATGGCGAGAAGATCCCGCAGATCTATCACGGGCGCACGCGCGGCGAGCGCCACGAGGAGCTCATTACCTATGCCATCGCCGGCGCCATCCAGCAGGCGCGCGTCGCCCATGAGCGCTCGAACGGGCAGGGCCGCATCCACGTCAACATTTTGTGGGAGATGGGCGCCGCCGAGCGTGTCCTGCTCGGCGTCCTCGACGGTGCCAAGGGACTCATCCATGGCGTCACTTGCGGTGCCGGCATGCACTACAAGATCGCCGAGATCGCCGCGCGCTACGGCATCTACTACTATCCGATCGTCTCCTCGGCGCGCGCGTTCCGCGCCTTGTGGAAGCGCGCCTATCACAAATTCGGCGAGTGGCTCGGCGGCGTCGTCTACGAGGATCCGTGGCTTGCCGGCGGCCATAATGGCTTATCGAACAGCGAGGATCCCGAGCATCCCGAGCCGCCGCTGCCGCGCGTGCGCGAGCTGCGCAACCTGATGCGCGAATTCGGCCTCGACCAGACGCCGATCGTCATGGCCGGCGGCGTGTGGAATTTGCGCGAATGGGAGGAATGGCTCGACAATCCCGAGCTCGGCCCGATGGCCTTCCAGTTCGGTACTCGCCCGCTGCTCACTAGGGAGAGCCCGATCTCCGACGTCTGGAAGCGCAAGCTGCTGACGCTCAAGGAAGGCGACGTCTATCTCAACCGCTTCAGCCCGACGGGGTTCTATTCATCCGCGGTGCGCAACACCTTCCTGGAGGATCTGCACCGACGCTCCGAGCAGCAGGTCGCCTTCACCGTGACGCCGGTCGGCGACCACGTCGCCGAATTCCATGTCGGAGCACGCGGCCGCCTCGTCTATCTCACGCCGCATGACCGCGAGCGCGCCGTTAGCTGGGTTGCGCAAGGCTATACCGAGGCGCTGCGCACGCCGGATTCGACGCTCGTCTTCGTTACCCCGCAGAAGGCGGTCGAGATCCGCGACGACCAGATCAACTGCATGGGTTGCCTCAGCGCCTGCGCCTTCTCGAACTGGGCGCAGAACGAGACCGGCACGACCGGCAAGAAGGCCGATCCGCACAGCTTCTGCATCCAGAAGACGCTGCAGGTGATCAGCCATTCCGAGGATGTCGAGTTCCAGCTCATGTTCGCCGGCCATAACGCCTACCGCTTCGCCAGCGACCCGTTCTATGCCAACGGTCATGTGCCGACGGTGAAGGAGCTCGTCGCCCGGTTGGAGACTGGAGAATAGGCCCGCTAATCAAAGGGGCGATTAGAGGGGGCAAGTGGCGGAGTCAAAAATAGGGGCTTCCTTTTTGACCATGCTTCTCCTATATGCGGGAAGTGATGACAGCCCGTCCCTTCAGTAACGCCCTCGAGCGCCTGCGTAGCGTCGGCCTGCGGCCGACCCGGCAGCGTCTTGCCTTGGCGCGGCTGCTCTTCGACCGGGGCAATCGCCATGTCACCGCCGAACAGCTCCATGGCGAGGCGGGCGACGCCGGGGTGCGGGTCTCGCTGGCCACCGTCTACAATACGCTGCATCAATTCACCGCGGCGGGGCTCCTCAACGAGGTCGTCGTCGAGCCCGGCCGGTCGTATTTCGACACCAATGTCGACGAGCACCATCATTTCTTCTTCGAGGATAGCGGCCGCCTCCAGGATATTCCCGGCAATACGGTCCTGGTCAGCAAAATGCCCGAGGCGCCCTCCGGCACGGCGATCCGCCGCGTCGACGTCATCATTCGCCTCGGCGCCGGAAAATAGCCCAGCCCGCTGGCCAAGCGGGCAATTTCGACAGTTTTGAATCGTTCTAAATACCTTGACAAGCTATCCTTGCCGAGCGATAAATAACTGGTAGTCAGCGCACCGAACGGGCCGCGCTGAGCCCGCAATCCGAAATCGTTCCGTCGCAGAAGGAGGAGACCGATGCCGTCATTGAAATCGTCGAAGACCCAGGAAAATCTGAAGGCCGCGTTTGCCGGCGAGAGCCAGGCCAACCGACGCTATCTCTATTTCGCGCAGAAGGCCGATGTCGAGGGCTTCAACGATGTCTCGGCGGTCTTCCGCTCGACCGCCGAGGGCGAGACCGGCCATGCGCACGGCCATCTCGAATTCCTCGAGGAAGTCGGCGATCCGGCGACCGGCCTGCCGATCGGCGCGACCTCGAGCAACCTGAAGGCGGCGATCGCCGGCGAGACGCACGAATACACCGACATGTACCCGGGCATGGCGCGCACCGCGCGCGAGGAAGGTTTCGACGAGATCGCCGATTGGTTCGAGACGTTGGCGAAGGCCGAGAAGTCGCATGCCGGCCGCTTTCAGAAGGCGCTCGACACGCTGGATTAAGCGACACGTTGCGGCGATGGCGGGGGCGTCGCGCATGCCCCCGGCATCGCTGCTTCGTCACATTCCCGGACTGCCGGCGCGCTGCCGGCCTCGCAGGTAGGACCGCATGAAAGAGGGCAGCCTCGAGGCGCCGACGCGTTACGCCATCGACTGGCAGAATCCCGACTTCACCGACATGGCGAAGATCGAGGCGGAGATGCATCGCGTCTTCGACATCTGCCATGGCTGCCGCCGTTGCTTCAACCTCTGCGATTCGTTTCCCCGGCTTTTCGACCTGATCGACAATTCGGCGACCGGCGAGCTCGACGCCGTAGCGCCGGCCGACTACAAGTCGGTCGTCGATGCCTGCACGCTGTGCGACATGTGCTTCATGACGAAGTGCCCCTACGTGCCGCCGCATGAATTCAACCTCGATTTCCCGCATCTCATGCTGCGCTATCGTGCCGCCGAGCTGAAGCAGGGCAAGGACCGGCCGATCCAGCGCGAGCTGGTCAAGACCGACCGTAACGGCAAGCTCGGCGGCGCCGTGGCGCCGCTCGCCAACTGGGCAGTCGACGTCAAGAACACGCTAACCCGTCCGGTGATGGAGAAGGTCGCCGGCATCGACCGCCAAGCCGCGCTACCGAAATTCCACGGCAAGAGCTTCACCCTGCGCGCCAAGCGCAATCCGCCTGTCGTCGACACGAAGGCGCCGGGCTTCGGCCGCAAGGCGGTGCTCTACGCGACCTGCTTCGCCAATTATCACAATCCGCAGATCGGCGAGGCGACCCAGGCCGTGCTGGCCAGGAACGGCGTCGAAACCGAGGTGGTCTATCCCGCCTGCTGCGGCATGCCGCAGCTCGAGCGCGGCGACGTCGCGGCGGTGGCGGCTTCGGCGCGCAAGGTCGCGGGCGAGCTCAAATCCTGGATTGCGCGCGGCTACGACGTCGTCGCGCTGGTGCCGTCCTGCGCGCTGATGCTGAAATTCGAGTGGCCGCTGATCCTGCCCAAGGACGAGGACGTCAAGCTGCTGTCGCGCGCGACCTATGATTGCAGCGAGTACATCGTCGACATCGCCAAGAAGGAAGGCCTCGCCGCCGGGCTCACGCCGCTGGTAGGTGGCGTTAGCCTGCACATCGCCTGCCACGCGCGGGCGCAGAACATGGGGCAGAAGGCGGCCGAGATGCTGCGCCTGCTGCCCGACACCAGGGTGGCGGTCGTCGAGCGCTGCTCCGGTCATGGTGGCTCGTGGGGAGTCGGGAAGGGCAATTTCGAGGTCGCTCTCAAGATCGGCAAGCCGGTCGCGCGCCAGACGCTGAAGAACGAGGCGGCATTCCTTGCCTCGGAATGCCCGCTCGCCGGCATGCATATCGTCCAGGGCATCGAGCGTCTCGATGGCGAGAGCCGGGGCGAGAAGCAGGATGCGAGCTATGCCCATCACCCGATCGAGCTGTTCGCCCGCGCCTACGGCATCGTCACCGCGTGATCTCATCGTCGCGAAGGATCGGCATCATGACGAGCAAGACTTCGATTACCCGCGTCGACATCATGCCGCTTGCGGACTACGTCAAGGAGCGCGGCGAGCGGCGCAAGCGCATCGCGGCGATGAAGCGGTCGCGTCGTGTCGAGGTCGGTCCCTTCGCCACCTTCTATTTCGAGAATTACGCGACGATGTGGCATCAGATCCACGAGATGCTCTACATCGAGAAAGGTGGCGAGGAGCAGATCGAAGACGAGCTGCGCGCCTACAATCCGCTCATTCCCAAGGGCGACGAGCTGGTCGCCACGGTCATGATCGAGATCGACGACGAGGCGCGTCGCAAGACGGCGCTCGAGCGGCTCGGCGGCATCGAGAGCCACATGCTCCTGAGCATCGCCGGCGAGCAGATTCGCGGCGCGCCCGAAGGCGACCGCGAGAACACGCGCAGCGCGGACAACAAGGCCTCCTCGGTGCAGTTCGTTCATTTCCGCCTCGGCAAGCCGCAGATCGAAAAATTCTGCGCCAGCCGCGCGCAGATCCTGCTCGGCTTCGACCATCCGAATTACGGCCATCTCGCGCTGATGCCTGACTCGGTGCGCGCTGCATTGAGCGAAGATTTCGCATGAGACGAGCGCCGACGCTGTGACATCCTGATCAGTCGCCGGAAGCAGAGGATGTCATGGTCGGTCCGGGAGCTCTGAAGCGAATCCGCACCAGCACGCTGGAGATCGCCTATGAGGAGAGCGGCCCGGCGAGTGGCATCCCGGTCATTCTCCTCCATGGTTTCCCTTACGATCCGCGCGCCTATGACGAGGTCGTGCCGCCGCTCGTGGCCGCCGGCTGCCGGGCGATCGTGCCCTATCTGCGCGGCTACGGTCCGACGAAATATCTCTCCGTCGAGACGCCGCGCTCGGGCCAGCAGGCGGCGCTGGCCCAGGATCTTCTCGATCTCCTCGATGCGCTCGCGCTGCCCGACGCCGTGTTGGCGGGCTATGATTGGGGCGGGCGCGCCGCCTGTATCGTTGCGGCGCTCTGGCCGGAGCGCGTCCGCGGCCTCGTCTCCGGCTGCGGCTACAATCTGCAGGACATTCCGGGATCGGTCGTCCCGGCCGATCCCGCGCAGGAGCACCGCTACTGGTACCAGTATTATTTCCATGCCGAGCGCGGTCGGGCCGGGCTCGAGGCCAACCGCCGCGCGCTTTGCCGGCTGCTCTGGCGCTTGTGGTCGCCGAACTGGCAGTTCGACGACGCGACGTTCGAGCGCAGTGCCGTGTCCTTCGACAATGCGGATTTCGTCGCCACGGTCATCCAATCCTATCGCCACCGCTTCGGCTATGCCGCGGGCGATCCGGCGGTGGAAGCAATCGAGCAACGTCTGATCGCGCAGCCGACGATTATCGTGCCGACCGTCGTGCTCCACGGCGCCGGCGACGGCGTCCATCCGCCCGAAGGATCGGCGGCGCATGCGCGACACTTCACGGGCCCTTATCGGCGCCACGTCATCCCGGTGGTCGGCCACAATCTGCCGCAGGAGGCGCCGGCCGCAATGGTCGATGCGATTTGCGCGTTGCTGTCGGGGACGCGCTAACGCTGCTCGCTGAGCGCCAGGCGCAATCCGAGCCCGACGAGGACGGTGCCGGAGATCCAGTTCTGCACTCGCGCCCAATTCGGCCGCCGCGCCAGCAGCGCGGCGAGGCGTCCGCCGGCGAGGGCGACCAGCAGGTTCACCGGCACGCCGGTGACGTGGAAGAGCAAGCCGAAGAAGAGAATCTGCAGCGCCGGTGTGCCCGAAGCGGGATCGACGAATTGCGGCAGGAAGGCGATGAAGAACAGTGCGATCTTGGGATTGAGAAGATCGGTGACGACGCCCTGGCGATAGATGGCGGCGAGCTTCACGGGCGCGCCGGCGCGCGCCGGCTGAAGCGCATTGCGTGACAGCAGCGAGGCGACGCCGAGATAGATGAGATAGGCGGCGCCGAGATACTTCACCACCGCGAAGGCGACCGGCGAGTAGACGAAGAGGGTGGAGAGGCCGAGCGCCGCCGCCATCGCATGGATCAGCGTCGCCGTGGCGAGGCCGAGCACCGAGACCAGCCCGGCCTCGCGGCCCTGGCCGATGCTGCGTGACAGGATGTAGAGGATCGACGGGCCGGGCGAGAGGTTGAGCGCCAGCGCCGAAACCATGAACAGGATGATGGTGTGGGAGCTCGGCATCGTGTCACCTTTCCGCCGTTTCTAATGCTGCAGGATCTTGGAGAGAAAGAGCCGGGCGCGCTCGCTGCGCGGCGCGGCGAAGAACACATCGGTCGGGGCATCCTCGACGATGCGGCCTTCGTCCATGAAGACGACGCGGTCGGCAACCTTGCGGGCAAATCCCATCTCGTGGGTCACAACGATCATCGTCATGCCCTCCTCCGCGAGACCGACCATGACGTCGAGAACCTCGTTGATCATCTCGGGGTCGAGCGCCGAGGTCGGCTCGTCGAACAGCATGGCGATCGGATCCATGGCGAGGGCGCGGGCGATGGCGACGCGCTGCTGTTGCCCGCCCGAAAGATTACCGGGATATTTCTCGGCGTGATCGATCAGCCCGACGCGCTCGAGCAGGGCGCGGGCGCGCGCCACCGCCTCCGCCTTGCCGCGCTTCAGCACCTTGATCTGGGCGAGGCAGATATTCTCGGTCACGCTCATATGCGGGTAGAGCTCGAAATTTTGGAACACCATGCCAATGCGGGCGCGTAGCTTGGGCAGGTCGGTCTTGCGGTCGCCGACCGAGATGCTCTCGACTGCGATCCGCCCCTCCTCGAAGGGCTCCAGCCCGTTGACGCATTTGATCAAGGTGCTCTTGCGGGAGCCCGAGGGGCCGCAGACGACGATGACCTCACCCTGGGCGACCGTCGTCGTGCAATCGGTGAGGACGCGGAAATCGCCATACCATTTGCTGAGATGCTCGATCTCGATCATATCGCGTAACGCCGTTGCAGCCGCCGGGCGAGCAGGGAGGCGGCGAAGCAGATGACGAAATAGACCAAGGCGGCGATTCCGTACATCTCGACGATGCGGTTGTCCCGCGCGCCGATGACGTCGGCGGCGGTGAGGAAGTCGCGCACCCCGACGATGTAGACCAGCGAGGTGCCCTTGAACAGATTGATGCTCTGGGTCAGCAGCACCGGCAGCATGTTGCGTAGCGCCTGCGGCAGGACGATCGCGCGCATGGTCTGGCGGTAGCTGAGGCCGGAGGCGAGGCCGGCGAGGATCTGGCCGCGCCGCACGCTCTGAATACCGGCGCGGATGATCTCGCAGAAATACGCCGCCTCGAAGAGGACGAAGCCGACCAGCGCCGCATAGAACCCGTCGATCGAATGGCCGAGCCAGATCGGCACGAGGAAATAGAACCAGAAGATGCCGAGCAGGATCGGGATCGAGCGGAAGAAGGTGACATAGCCGGCGGCGGCTGTCGCGAGCAGGCGCGCCCGCGACAGCCGCAGCACGGCAAGCATGGCGCCGAGGGCGAGGCCGCCGACGACGCCGAACAGGGTGAGCAGCAGGGTGACCTGCATGCCCTCCCACAGCAGCGGCAGCGCCGCGGTCAGATAGGCGAGATCGAAGCCGCCCATGTCAGCGCGCCTCGACTGTGATCATACCCGGCAGGGCGCTGCGCTTCTCGACGATCCGCATGCCGGCCGCGACGATCAGCGCGATCAGGCAATAGAGCAGCGTCGCCGCGGTGAACATCTCGATCGGCTGGTAGGTGTATTCGGAGATCTGTCGCGAGCGGCTGGTCAGCTCGAGCAGGCCGATGGTCAGCGCCAGCGACGAGTTCTTGAAGATGTTGAGGAACTCGCTGGTCAGCGCCGGCACGATGATGCGATAGGCGACCGGCAGCAGGATGTAGCGATAGACCTGCGCCGTCGTGAGCCCGGTGGCGAGACCGGCGCGCGCCTGGCCGCCGGCGATCGCCTCGATGCCGGCGCGCAGCTGCTCGGCGATGCGGCAGGCGGTGTAGGTGCCGAGGCTGACGACCGCCGTCCAGAATTCGGCATAGGGGAGATCGCGCTTCAGCCAGGTGCCGGCGGCGGGCGGCAGCAGCTCGGGCAGCACGAAATACCAGAGGAAAAGCTGCACGAGGAGCGGGATGTTGCGAAATACCTCGACATAGGCGGCGGCGATGGCGCGCACCACCGGCTGTCGCACCGTGCGCGCGACGCCAACGATGGAGCCGAGCAACAGGGCAAGGACCCAGCCGGCGAGCGAGACGAGGATCGTCCACAGCAGCCCCGACAGCATCCACATCAGATAGGGCTCGGTGACGAGGATCGCCCAGTTCCAGTTGTAGCGCATGGCGAGCGGCCCCACCGATCCTAGCGGCGCGCCGTCGCGTGTCGCGACCTAGCCATGCCGCTTGATCATCGTCGCCACGATATCGCCGAGCCTCTCGTAGTCGGCGAGCTCGTTATAGGCCTGCGCCGAGATGCGCAGCCAGATCGCGCCGCCTTGCGCATGCAGCGGCGCGTCGGTGTCGGCATCGAGCAGATGGCCGCGCAGCGCGACAGCGCGCTCCTGCGTCGCCGGTCCGCCGATCGGCAGCCGGATCAAGCCCATGGCGGCGGTGAGGTCGCTGGTGGCACCGCATTCGGTGCCGAGCCGGGCGGCGAGATGAGTGGCGCCAGCTGTCGCGAGCGCGGCGTTGCGCGCTCGCAGCGCCGGCCCGCCGAGCCTATGATGGAAATCGATGGCGGCATCGACGGCGAGGAAGGCACTGGGATCGCGCGTTCCGGTCCAGTCGAACTCGGCGATGAAGCCCTTGTTGAAGCCGTGCGAAATGGTCACCGGATGGAGATCCTGCTGGCGGTCGGGACGTGCCCATAGGAAGGCGCAGCCTTTCGCCGACATCAGCCATTTGTGGCAATTGCCGACATACCAGTCGACGCCGAGCGCCGGCAGATCGAGCCCGACCTGGCCCGGCCCATGCGCGCCGTCGATGAGCACTAGCGCCCCGGCGGCGCGGCATGCCGCGGCCAGCCGCTCGATCGGCAGGACGAGCGCGCTCGACGAGGTGATGTGGTCGAGGATGGCGAGCTTGGTGCGCGACGTGAGCGCGGAGGCGACGCTCGCGACGATGGCATCCGCCGTCGGATTGGGAAAGGGCAGGGTGGCTTCGACGATGCGGGCGCCGCTCCGCTCGGCGACATAGGTGACGGTATTGCGCACGGCGCCGTAGACGTGACTCAGCATCAATATCTCGTCGCCGGGCTGGAAGCGCAGCGAGCGCAGTACGGCGTTGCAGCCGACCGTGGCGTTCTCGACGAAGGCGATGTCCTCGCCGGCAGCGCCGACGAATTCCGCCAGCCGGCTCGCCGCATGGCGCAGCGCATCGGGCAGCACGCGGCGCATGAAGCGCGAGGGCTGCTCCTCGAGGCGGCGGCGCCAGGCATCCTGCGCCGCGGTGACGACGAGCGGCGTGGCGCCGAACGAGCCGTGATTGACGGTGAGGAACCGCCAATCGAGCGGCCATTCGTGGCGGATCGCCGTGCCGAGCGCCGGCAGGTTCGAGCGCTTCTCGCTCATCACTCGCATCGCCTCCCAATCATTCCGGCAGGGTCTGTGCCGCGAGCACCGTCTTCAGCATGTCGCTCATCGGCATGTTGATCGGCAGCAGCCACTTGTCGTAGATCGCGTTGATCTCGCCGGAGCGGAAGAGCGCGATGAGGGCGCGGTTGCCGACCAGGCGGAACGCCGAATCGTCGCGTCGGATCAATATGGCGTAGGGGTCGTAGGAGAGCAGCCTTCCAACCACCTCGTATTGCTCGGGGTTCTTGGCCTTGGCGATGAGTCCGTACTCGACGACCTCGTCGGTGACGTGTGCGTCCGAGCGACCGGTCTCGAGCGCCAGCCAACCTTGCGGCTGGTCCTTGGTATCGAGGAAGCGGATGCCGAGGTTGAGTTTGGCGTCGAGCGCCTTGATGATCTGCTCGTTGGTCGTGCCCTGGTTGACCGTCACGCGCTTGCCCTTGAGGTCTTCGAGATCGTGGATGCCCGAGCCCTTCTTGGTGAGGATGCGGTTGCCGGTGATGAACATCGTGTCGAGGAAATCGACCTGGCGCTGACGCGTCAGCGTGTTGGTCGTCGTCGCGCAATTGATGTCGGTCGTGCCGTTGAGGAGGAGCGGGATGCGCGTCGTGCCGATCACCGGCAGGAACTTGACCTCGAGCTTGTCCATCTTGAGCTCGGCCTTGACCGCCTCGACGATCTTCATGCAGAGGTCGATCGAATAGCCCTGCGGCCTGCCGTCGGCACCGATGAAGGAGAAGGGCGGCGAATCGGCGTTGTGGCCGATGGTGATCGTGCCGCTCTCCTTGATCTTCTTGAGCGTGCCGTAGAGCTCGTCGGCGCCTGCCGTGTGAGCGAGAGCGAGGACGGCGACAGCAGCGAGCAGACTCCGCAAGAGCGGCATGATGGGTTCCTCCCGATGGTGTGGCGCGCGGCCGCGCTGCCCCTGCGCCGGCGCCTTCGATTAGCTCAATAGAGACGGGTCTTGTAGCCTTCCTCGGTCATCCGCTCGGCCGCGGCGACGTCGGACAGGCCGATCTGGTCGGCCAGAATCTTGCCCAGCGAGGGGAAGCTGGCGCGCTCGATCTGCGTCGCCGGATCCCATAGTTTCGAGCGGATCAGCGCCTTGCCGCACTGCAAATAAGCCTCCTTGACCTCGACCAGCAGGCCGGAGCGCGGCGCCTTACCTTGCGCGGCGAGCGGTGCCAGCAAGGCGGCATCCGTCGTGATGCGCGCCGTGCCGTTGATGCGCAGCGTCTCGTTGACGCCGGGAAGCAGAAAGAGAAGGCCGATGCCGGGGTTGTCGATGATGTTGCGCAGGCTGTCGGTGCGATTGTTGCCGAGCCGGTCGGGAATAAGGAGCGTCGTGTCGTCCAGCACGGCGACGAAGCCGGGCGCGTCGCCGCGTGGCGAGCAATCGCCCAGCCCGTCCGCCCCTGACGTGGCGATGACGAGAAACGGCGAGAGGGCGATGAAATGACGGCAATGCGCGTCGAGCTTGGTCATCTCCTTCTGCAGCGAGCGCTCGCTCGGCGCCCCGTAGCGCTCGCGCAGCTCAGCCTTGCTGTCGATTGTCTCGCCGTCCATCCGCGTGCTCCCCTTGTCGACCGTGCGGGTTACTGTACCACCTCGCCGGGATAGACACCCCAAATCTCCTCACGTTTCAGCCAGCCGCTGATCCCCCCGGCCTCGACCCGGCACCAGCCCGGCTGGCATTCGACCAGCTTGGCGATGACGCCCGGCTCGGCGCGGGCGACGATGGCGGCGTCGCCGCTCGGTCCGTCGCGCAGGGCGCGCTGTTGGCCGCGCACGATGACGGCGCGCTTGCCCGTCACCATGCGCTCCTGCACCCAGCCTTCGGTGCCCTCGATATCGCGGATGCGATGCCAGTGGTTGAACTCGGCGACGATCTCGACCGGCATGTCCTTGCGGGTGAAGACCCAGTCGATCGGATATTGCTCGCCCGGCCCGGTACGGACATTGACCTTGTCGGAGCGCAGCGTGACGAAACGCGGCACCGGCAGGGCCGTCTTGTCGGCCGCCTGCGCCGGCAGAAGGGCAAGGAGCGCCAGCAATCCGGCGGCCGCCGCGAGACGGTGCCGCGGCGCGGAAAAACGCCGATCGAAGGCAAGGAGCTTGCGCACGATTCTGTCTAGACCCGCACCGATTCCGGGTCAAGATGCGTACCGTGGTCACCGAGCGCCGCGTGCCAGCACATGGCACCTTCGCTGCACTGCGGGATAGCCCCCCGAGCGGGCGTCGCGGTCGCGGGGGCGCTGGACAGGACACACGCCGCTGCTATGGCCGGGCATGCTGAAAGGGAATGCGATGCCGTCGAAAAAGCCGCTCGTCATCGTCACGCGCAAGCTGCCGGACGCGATCGAGACGCGGATGATGGAGCTGTTCGTGACCCGCCTCAATCTCGACGATCTGCCGTTGAGCCAGGCGCAGCTCGCCGCCGCCGTCAAGGAAGCCGACGTGCTGGTTCCCACCGTGACCGACCGCATCGATGCGGCGGTGATCGGCGAGGCGGGCCCGGCGCTGCGCCTCATCGCCTCGTTCGGAACCGGCGTCGATCATATCGATCTGGCGGCGGCGCGCGCCCGCGGCATCACCGTGACCAACACGCCGGGCGTTCTCACCGAGGATACCGCCGATATGACGATGGCGCTGATTCTCGCGGTCGCCCGCCGCCTCTCGGAGGGCGAGCGTCTGGTGCGCGCCGGCAAATGGCAGGGCTGGGCGCCGACCAACATGCTGGGCCAGCGCCTCTCGGGAAAGCGCCTCGGCATCATCGGCATGGGCCGCATCGGCCAGGCCGTGGCGCGTCGCGCCAAGGGCTTCGGCCTGTCGATCCACTACCATAACCGGCGCCGCGTGCTCGCCGAGATCGAGCAGGATCTCGACGCGACCTATTGGGAGAGCCTCGACCAGATGCTCGCCCATATGGACATCATCTCGGTCAATTGCCCACACACGCCCGGCACCTATCATCTGCTCTCGGCGCGCCGCCTCAAATTGCTCCGCCGGCATGCCATTCTCGTCAATACGGCGCGCGGCGAGGTGATCGACGAGAATACGCTGACCCAGCTGCTCGCCACTGGCGAGATCGGTGGCGCCGGTCTCGACGTTTTCGAGCACGAGCCGGCGGTCAATCCCAAGCTGCTCAAGCTCGACAATGTCGTGCTGCTGCCGCATATGGGCTCGGCGACGCTCGACGGGCGCATCGACATGGGCGAGAAGGTCATCATCAACATCAAGACCTTCGCCGACGGCCACCGGCCGCCCGACCGGGTGCTCGAAGGGATGTTTTAACCGTCTCAGCCGAGGCGCTTGCGGAAGAAGACGCGGGCGAAGCCGTCCTGCGTGCCGCGTCCCGTCTCCTCGTAGCCGAGGCGGGGATAGAGCACGATGTTCTCGTGCATCGTCTGATGCGTGTAGAGGCGGATCTCGTCGAAGCCGCGGCGCCGGCCCTCATCTTCGGCGAAGTCGATCAGCCGCGTGCCGATGCCCTTGCCCTGGAAAGCGACGGCGACCGCGACGTTGTCGAGCAGAAGATGATCGCCCTTGGGCAGCAGCACGACGATGCCGGCGACCGTGCCTTCCACCGACGCGATCCACACCGCCTCCTCGGCGATGCGCTTGCGATAGTCATCGAGCAACGGTCCCGGCTTGCCGCCGATGCGCGCGATGTATTTGTCGTAGGCCTCGCCGACGATGCGCTCGACCGCGGCGAGATCGGCGAGCGTCGCCGGCCGGATCGTCGTTCCATGCGAAGCAGGGCCGGCGCCGCAAGTCGGACAGTCCGGGTCCTTGGGCAGCTTGATGCGCTGGAAGCGCGTGTCGAGCGCGTCGTACATCAGCAGCGTACCCGACAGGCTCTCGCCGATGCCGAGCAGCTCCTTCAATATCTCGACCGCCTGCAGCGTGCCGACGACGCCGGCGACGGCGCCGAGGATGCCGGCGGTCTCGCAGCGCGGCGCGAGATCGGGCGGCGGTGCCTCGCGGAAGAGGCAGCGATAGCAGGGATGGCCGCCGCCGAGATAGGGCTTGTAGGTCGAAAGCTGGCCGTCGAACGGGGCGAGAGCGGCGGCGACCAGCGGCTTCCTCGCGGCGAAGCAGGCATCGGTCAGAAGATAGCGCGTGGCGAAATTGTCGCTGCCGTCGGCGATCACATCGTAGCTCGCCACCAGCGAGGCAACGTTCGAGGCGTCAAGTGCCATCGCATGGGTCTCGACGCGGATCTCGGGATTGACCGACGCGATCGCCTGGCGCGCGCTTTCGACCTTCGCCATGCCGATGCGCTCTGTCCCGTGGGCGATCTGGCGCTGCAGATTGGTGAGATCGACCTTGTCGTGGTCGATGATGCCGAGCGT
>DATAQP010000458.1:0-8804 GCA_036264595.1 Allostellaceae bacterium | reverse complement strand
CTCGCGCAGCGCCACCTCGATGCGGCTGGCGCCGGCATCGATGGCGTTCTCGACGAGCTCCTTGACGACGGCGGCAGGCCGCTCGACGACCTCGCCGGCGGCGATGCGGTCGACCAGGGTGGGCGGCAACTGGCGGATGGTCATGGCGGCAATTGTGCGCCGCGTCGGCGGACATCACAACAGAACGCTTGAACCACGAAGGCCACGAAGCAGACGAAGGTGCTTTCGGGCATGCACACTTTTTCTTTGCCCCTCCCTCTCCCCGACCCTTGGGAGGGAGGGCAATCGCATTTGGCGTTGCGAGGCTACGTCCCTCGCCCCTCGGGGAGAGGGAGGGGACCCACGCCTCGATCGCGAAAGTTTACTTTCGCGATCCGCGGCAGGCGAAGCTCGGCTTCGCCGAGAGCGGGCGTGGGGAGGGTGAGGGGGAGCCGCCATACGTGTGCTTTCTGGCCGACCATCGCGGCGGTGGCGCCTTCCCCTCACCCTGACCTCTCCCCGGAGGGGAGAGGAAATAAGGTGGTCTGAACCGGATAGATATCGGACAGAATAGACCGGAGGGATGCCTGACAGATTTTCCGCTCAGCGCGGCGGGATTGCAGCCGCCAGCAGCGCCGTCTTGTCGAGCGCCGCCATGACGCGGTCGATGACCGAATCGACACCATGCGCGGCGGCCTCGACGACCAGCCTTGCGCTGGCGCAGAGGCGCAAGGCGCTGACGGGGTGGCCATCGCTTTCTGCCGCAGGCGACCGGTTGGCCGATCTGGCAGCGCCATCGGCAGGACGCGGCCATGGCAGAGACGGCGCGGCTTCGCTACAAATCGCCATGGCGAATTTCATCCTCGTGCACGGCTCCTGGCATGGCGGCTGGTGCTGGGAGAGCGTGGCGCTGCTGCTCGCCGGCACCGGCCATGTCGTGCACGCCCCCGATCTCGCCGGCCTCGGCGACGACCGCACGGATCTTGCGACCGTCACCCTGGCGCGCTGGCGCGACCAGATCGTCGCCCTCGTCGATGCGACGGCGGAGCCGGTCGTGCTGGTCGGCCACAGCCGCGGCGGCATCGTCATCAGCGAGGTCGCCGAGGCGCGGCCGCAGCGCATCGCCCGCCTCGTCTATGTCGCCGCCTTCCTGCTGCGCGACGGCGAATCGGTATCGCGCACGATGCGGGCGGATGGCACCTCGCTCATCCTGCCCAACCTCATCGTCTTCGAGGACGGAATCTCGTCGATCCTGCGCAGCGAGGCGCTCGCGGAGACCTTCTACGGCGATTGCACGGCGGACGAAATCGCCGCCGTCGGGTCGCGGCTCCGGCCGGAGCCGGTAGAGCCCAATCGCACCCCGGTCCACGTCACCGCCGAGCGATTCGGGCTGGTCCGCCGCGCCTATATCGCGACGGCGGCGGACCGCGCCGTGCCGCCGGCGCTGCAGCGCCGGATGTACACGGCGTTGCCTTGCGACAAGGTGATCACGATGGACACTGCCCATTCCCCCTTCCTCTCGGCGCCCGCCACCCTCGCCTTGCATCTCGCCGTGCTGGCAATGGAGCAATGACGGCGCGATTGCGCTAGACTAGCGCCGAGACGGCCGGGGGGCAGCATGGCGGGACGCGGGGGACGGCATCTGGCGTGGCTCGGCCTCGTCATCCTCCTCGCCTATGTCGGCTGGATCGCGGCGCCCTATCTGCGCTCGGTGATCGTGCGCGACGCCGCGCTGACCAGCTGGATCAATGTCACCGCGGCTTCGATCAGCGGCAATCTCGACGCCAAGCCGCTCTATCCCGGGGCGCGCGTCGGTGCCGATGGGCGGATCGCCGGGATCGAGGATCCGCGCGCCGACAGCACGACGCTCGCCAAGGCGCAGGCCGATCTGGCGCGCGCCGAGGGACGCATCGCGGCGCTCGGCGAACTCGCCGGCAAGCTCGCCGCGATCATCGCTGAGCGGCAAGCCACCGCCGCCGCCTATGCGACAACCTTCAAGCAGGATCTCGATTCGACGATCGCCGGGGCCGAGAGCAGCCTCGCCTTGACGCGGCGGCGGCTCGAGCTCGAGCGGCTGCAATCCAACCGCTCGATCGTGCTGGCGCAGCGCGGCTCCGGCTCGCAGGCGGCCGCCGACGCCGCCAACGCACTCGTCGCCGAGCACGAGCGCACGCTGAGCGAGAGCGCGACGACGCGGGAGCGCGCCGCCCTGCGCCGCCAGGCGGCGGAGGCGGGCGTCTTCCTGCTCGACGACGGGACCGACGCCGGGATCGCCTATCGCAGCCTCGACGAGGCGTGGCTGCGGCTCGGCCAGGTCGACTCCGAGCTCGCCGCCGCCAAGGCCGAGGTCACGGCGGCGCAGGCTCTTGTCGAGGCGGCCCGCAACCTCTATGACATGAATCGCGCGGCGACAGTCGGGGCGCCGCCCGGCGCGCTGGTCTGGAGCCTGATGGTGGCGCCGGGCTCGGCGGTTCAGCCTGGCATGCCGGTGGCAAGCTGGGTCGATTGCCACGTCCTGCTGGTCGACGTGCCGGTATCGGATATCGAGCTCGCTCTGTTGCGCAAGGGTGCCGCCGCCGACATCGTGGTCGAGGGCGAGGCGGCGCATCGCCACGGCACCGTGGCGCTGCTGCGCGGCGCCGCGGCGACGATCGGCCCGGTCGATCTCGCCGCCATCGCCAAGGGCCGCCGGCCCGGCATCGGCCAGGTGCTGGTCGCGCTGGAGCCGACCGGAGCCGACCTCGAGACCTGCCCGATCGGCCACGCCGCCTATGTCGATTTCCCCGATATCGGCCTCGTCGATATCCTGCGCGCCCGGCTGCGGCTGTGACGGCGGCGCCGCTCACGCCGGATCAGCGGGCGAAGGAGCAGGCGATCGCCTTCGCGCTCGGCGCCGACACGGCGATCCTGCTCGTCATCACCGTGGTGGCGTTGCTCGGCGGCTCGCTCACCCTGATGGCCGAGTCGGTGCGCGGCGCGCTGATGGATGCGATCGAGGGCTTCGCGCTTCTCGTCATGCGGCGAATCCATCGCGGCAGGCTGGTCGGCTTCGAGTTCGGGCCGGGCAAGCTCGAGCAGGTCGCCACGCTCGCCATCGCAATCGGCATGCTCGGCGGCGCCGTCTGGATCGCGCTGGGCGCCGCGGCGCTGGCGACGGGGGAACGCGCCATCGGAACGCCATTGGGGCTCGCGCTTGCCGCCATTGTCGGGGCGCTCAACACCTATATCAATCTGATCGCCTGGGACGCCGTGCGGCGCGCCGCGCGGGGCGAACGCTCCCTCATCATGCAAGGCCAGCTCACCGCCCGCACCGTCAAGCTCGTCTCTTCGCTGGTCGTGCAATTCTCCCTGACCGTCGCCGCGATATCGACCGACGATCTCGTCATTGCCTGGGCCGACGCCGCCGGCGCATTTTTCGTCGTTGGCTTCATCGTCGTCACCGCTGTGGGGATGCTGCGCGCCGGGTTTTCCGACCTCGTCGACCGCGCCGTCGAAGAAGAGGTGCAGCACGCGATCAATCGCGCGCTGGCTCGCCATTTCGGCGATTACGACCGCTTCGAGCGCGTGCGCTCGCGGCGCTCGGGCCAACGCGTCTTCATCGAGGTGGCGCTTGGCTTCGACGGCCGATTGACGATGGAAGAGGTCGATCGTCGCATCACGGCGCTGAGCGCGACGATGCAGGGCGAGATCGCCGAGGCCGACATCGCCATCCTCGCCTCGTCGCACCGGGTCTAGGCGCGCGCTCAGTCGCCGTCGGCGGTGACCTCGCGGGTCGGCGTCAGCTTGGCCGGGGAGCCGACGACGGCGAAGGCGAGCGCGGCGGGGTCGTAAAGGCGACGCGCGACGCGCTTGGCGTCGTCGAGCGTCACCCCCTGGATCAGCGCATTGCGGCGGTCGAGATAGTCGATGCCGAGATTGTCCTGCTGGAGCTGCAGGAGAATGCCGGCGATATGGCCGGTCGAATCGAATTGCAGGGCGAAGGAGCCGGTCAGATACGTCTTCGCGTCGGCGAGCTCCTGCGCGCTCGGCCCGCCGTCGCGCATGCGCTGCCATTCCTGGCGGATGAGCGCGATCGATTCCGCCACCCGGCCGTTCTGCGTCGCCACCGTGCCGTAGATGACGCCGCTCTGCAGCTGCGGCACGAGATAGGTGTTGACGCCGTAGGCGAGGCCGCGCTTCTCGCGGATCTCGGTCATCAGCCGCGAGCCGAAACCGCCGCCGCCGAATATGTAGTTGTCGATGGTGGCGACGTACCAGTCGGGATCGTCGCGCTTGATACCGGGCTCGCCGAAGACGGCGACGCTCTGCGGAATCGCCTTCTTGACGAGGAGCAGCACGCCGCCATTCTGCGGCGCGACCGCACGCTGCGGCACCGGCGCCGCCTTGTCAGGCAGCGCGCCGAATGTCTTGTCGAGCAGCGGCTTCAGCTCGTTGGGCGTGATGTCGCCGACGATGCCGATCTTGAGCACGTCGCGGGCGAAGCGCTGGCGCACGAATTGCCTGAGATCGGCGATCTCTATCGCGTTGAGGCCGCTCGCCGTGCCATCCGTCGGGCGCCCGTAAGGGTGGTCGGGGAAGGCGTTGCGCCACCAGACGCGGCCGGCGATGGCGTTTGGGCTATCGAGGCGTCGCGCCACCTCGGCGATGAGATCGCTGCGGATGCGCGCAACCGCGTCGTCGTCGAAGCGCGGTTCGCTGAGCGCCAAGCGCAGCAGCTCGAACGCCGCAGTCATGTTGGTGCGGATGGTCGCGAGCCCGCCGGTGACGTAGTCATGCCCGGCGCTGAAATGCACGGCGCTGGCGAGGTCCTCCTCGCGGCCCTGGAAGGCCTGGCTGTCGAGCTCGCCGGCGCCCTCGTCGAGCAGCGCCGTGGTCATCGCCGCGAGGCCGGACTTGCCCGCCGGATCGGCCGCGGCGCCGCCTTGGAAGGACAGCTCGAGGGTGATGATCGGCAGGCTGTGATCCTGGACGAGCCAGGCCTCGATGCCGCCGGGGCTGACGACGCGATCGATGGTGACGGCGCGCGCCGGCGCGGCGAGCAGGATGAAAGCGGCAAGGAAGGCGAGCGGCAATCTCGCTCGCATCGGCACAGCAATCATCACTCGCTCCTCGCCGGTTCGTCGATGAGATGCACCGGCTGGCTCGGCCCGGGCAGGATGGGGGCGGCCGGCGGTCCCTCGCTCGCCCCCGCCATCGGCGAGTCGGGCAGCAGCACGCTGGTCACCGCGGTATTCTCGCGAATGACGTAGCGCGCCGCGTCGTCGACCTGCCCGACGGTCACCGCGGCGATGCGCGACGGCCAGGCCTCGACATCGGCGATGGTGCGGCCGGTGACGAGCGCCGCGCCGAAGATATTGGCCGGCCCGCTCAGACTGTCGCGCGAATAGACCGCCTCGGCGATCATGCGCGTCTTGGCGCGCTCGACCTCCTCCGAGGTCACTCCCTTGGCGAGCAGCGTCTTGATCTCGGCCTCGACGGCGCGCTCGACATCGGCGACCGAGCTGTCGCTGCGCGGCACCGCATAGAAGCCGAAGATCGTAAGATCGAGGCTGCCGGGATCGTAGAAGGCGCCGGCCGACTGGGCGATCTTCTGCTCGATGACGAGGGCGCGGTTGAGCCGCGATGTCGCGCCGCTGCCGACGATCTGCGCCAGCACCTCGAGCGCGTAGGCGTGCTTGCTCTCGCCGCCGGTATAGCTCGGCGCCAGGAAGGAACGTGTCCAGTTGGCCTGGGCGACGCGCGGGCTGCGCAACTCGAGGCGCGCGGTCGCGACATGCGGCGGCTCGATCAGGCGGTTGCGCGGCGGCACCTCGCGCGCCGGGATGGACCCGTAATACTGCTCGGCGAGCGGCTTCACCTCTGCCGTCGTAACGTCGCCGGCGACGACCAGCACGGCATTGTTGGGGGCGTACCAGGCGCGGTAATGGGCGAGCGCGTCTTCGGTCGAGAGCTTCTCCATCTCGTGCTCCCAGCCGATCGTCGGGATACGGTAGGGATGGTTGAGATAGAGCGCGGTATGGAGCTGCTCGTTGAGCAACGCGGCGGGGTTGTTGTCGATGCGGCTGCGCCGCTCCTCGATGATGACCTCGCGCTCCGGCAGCACCACGGCGTCGCTGATCGCAAGATTCTGCATCCGGTCGGCCTCGAGCTTCATGACGAGCGGCAGCCGATCGACCGCGACGGTCTGGTGAAAGGCGGTGTAATCCTCGCTGGTGAAGGCATTGTCGCGCCCGCCATTCTGCGCGACGAGGCGCGAGAACTGGCCCGGCGGCACGTCCTTGGTGCCGCGAAACATGAGATGCTCGACGAAATGCGCGATGCCCGACTTGCCGCGCGGCTCGTCGGCGCCGCCGACCTTGTACCACACCATCTGCGTGACCGCGGGGGCACGGTGATTGGGGATGACGACGACCTGCAGCCCGTTGGCGAGGGTGAAGCCCTCGGCGCCGAAGCGGAGCGTCGCGGCTTCCTGAGCCATGCTGTGCTGTGCCGCGCCGGGCAGGGCGGCGAGGACGAGGAGGACGACAAGCAGGGCGAAGGTTCCGCGACGCGGCATCGAAGTCTCCTGGTCGGCGATCGGGATGGGCGGTCGCGCCGGCACGCGGCCATTGCCGCCGTGTCTCGGCCGTCGCTTGGACACGTGCTCTCGGATAACGCTGCCGGCGGCTAGAAGATGCCGCAGCCTAGAAGATACCCTCGAGCAGCGCCTTCTTCTTGCGCTCGATGATCGGCGTCTCGCCCTCGGTCACCGCCTTGCCGGACGAGGCGTTCTCACGCAGCCGCTGCGCCTCCTTGGTCGGATCGACGACGATGCCGGGCTCTTCCGGCGCCTTCCAGAAGACGAGGCGGTCGGTGAAGCTGCGGTCGCTCTCCAGCAGCCGGGAATTCTCCTGGTTCACGAGCTGGCGGATATTGGGGTCGCTATTGGCGACGCCGGCCTGCTTGAGCAAGGCGGCCTCGCCGGTGGTGCGGTTGCCGACCGAGAGGGCGGCGATGGTCGCCGCGTCGCCCTTGTCGCCGGCACGGAAGACGGTCTGCCGCGCCTGCTGGGTCGGTGTCGTCTCCATCGGGCGCAGGGCGCCCGCCTGGGGCGGGCGGAGGCTGAAATCGGGCGGCAGGTCGAGCGGTGCGCGCGAGATGACGGTGAACTCGTCGGGCGCGGTCTTGTCGACGCCGGCGACCTTGCGGATCGTATCGCAGGCGCCGAGCGCCGAGAACAAAACAAGAATGACCAGGACGCGTCTGAAAGCCAAAATCCACCCCTCCGAACGGGTCCCTAATTAGCTGCTTCGCGCCCCCCGATCAAGCCATCTAACAGCATCAGCCCGACGCCGATACAGATTGCCGCGTCGGCGACGTTGAAGGCCGGCCAGTGCCAGGCACCGAGGTGAAAATCGAGGAAATCGACGACCGAGCCGAGGCGGAGGCGGTCGGCGACATTGCCGATGGCGCCGCCGATGACGAGGCCGATCGCCGCCGGCAGCAGGGTGCCGGTGGCGCGAAAGAGCCAGACGATGAGGGCGGCGACGATGGCAGCAGCGAGCAGCGAGAAGAGGATCGCGTTGATCGCCGCGCCGTTGTTGAAGAGGCCGAAGCTGACGCCGCGATTGGCGACCCGCACGAGATCGAAGAAATCGGTCACCCGAGCAGAGTCGTTGAGATTGGGGAAGCGGGCGAGGATCCACAGCTTCGAGAGCTGGTCGACGACCAGTACCGCGACGACCACGGTAGCGCTGAGCGCAACGTTGCGCCGCACGTCAACCATGCGCCTGTCCGCCCGCAACCGTCCCGGCGGCCAGCGCCGTCACCGCATCGGCGCAGCGTAGGCAAAGCTCGGGATGAGCGGCAACCGTGCCGACCTCTTGCAGGACGCGCCAGCAGCGCTGGCACTTCTCGCCCGAGGCGGCAACGATGCGCACCGCGACCCCGGCCACGTCGGGCAGCGTGAAGGCGCCGTCGGGCACCGCCGCCGCTTGCAGCGTGCCGGACGAGGTGATGCAGATCTCGGCGAGATCGATGCCGGCGACGGCCGCGAGATAAGACGGGTCGGCGAAGATATCGGCCTCGGCCTGCAGGCTCGAGCCGATGCGCTTCTGCGCGCGCTCGAGCTCGATGGCGCCGGTGACGACGCGGCGCAGCTCGCGGATCTTGTCCCATTTTGCGGCGAGCGCGGGATCGCGCCAGCTCGCCGGCACCGTGGGGAAGAGCTGCAGATGCACGCTCGTCGCGGCGCCGTCGCCGTGGCGCGACAACCACGCCTCCTCGGCGGTGAAGCACAGCATCGGCGCGAGCCAGCGCGCCAGGCAGTCGAAGACGCGGTCGAGCACGGTGCGGGTCGCCCGCCGCACCAGCGCGTCCGGCCGGTCGCAATAAAGCGAATCCTTGCGCACGTCGAAATAGAAGGCCGAGAGGTCGACGGCGCAGAAATTATGCAGCGCCGTGAACATGGCGTGGAAATCGTAGGCGTCGACCGATTGGCGCACCACGAGATCGAGCTCGGCGAGGCGGTGCAGCACCCAGCGCTCGAGCTCGGGCATGTCGCCATCGGGCAGGATCTCGCTCGCCTCGAACCCGGCGAGGGCGCCGAGCAGGTAGCGCAGCGTGTTGCGCAGGCGGCGATACATGTCGCCCTGGTATTTCAGGATCTCCGTTCCGATGCGCAGATCGGCTGAATAATCCGAGGCGACGACCCAGAGGCGCAGCACGTCGGCGCCGCTCTGGCTGACGACATCCTGCGGCGAGACGCCGTTGCCGAGCGATTTCGACATCGCGCGACCCTGCTCGTCGAGCACGAAGCCGTGCGTCAGCACGGCGTCATAGGGTGC
>DATAQP010000431.1:0-17747 GCA_036264595.1 Allostellaceae bacterium | reverse complement strand
GAATGCCTGATGGAAGCCGAGCTGGCCGAGGAGGGCGGGATCAGCCCGCGGATTTCGCCCTTCGCCGAGCTGCGCGATCTCGGCGGGTTGCTGCAACGCGCCGGCTTTGCCATGCAGGTGGTCGACAGCGACCGCCTGACGGTGACCTATCCGTATGCGCTGGCGCTGATGCGCGAGCTGCGCCTGATGGGCGAGGGCAATGCGACGGTGGAGCGGCGGCGGACCTTCAGCCGGCGCGCCACCTTGCTGCGCGCTGCCGCGCTCTACGGCGAGCGCTTCGGCCAGGCGGACGGAAGGATTCCGGCGAGCTTCGAGATCGTCACGCTGACCGCGTGGGCGCCGCATGAGAGCCAGCCGCAGCCGCTGCGGCCGGGCAGCGCAAAAACCCGCCTCGCCGCCGCCCTCGACAGCACCGAACGCTCGGCCGGCGAAAAGCCGGGCTGACGCGGCAGTCTATCGTGGCGCTGGCTCCTGCGGTTCGGCGCGCTCGATATTGGCGTTGGCGAGCTCGTCCATGTTGTCGATGATGACGACGTTGCGCGCGCCGCTGGTATATTGGAAGGTCTGGACGATCAGCACCTGGTCGACCACGCGGTCGTCGCTCGACAGCGGCATGAACAGCCGCTTCGTCGAGAGGCCGGGCTTGACGCCGTTGGTGTAGCGGCTCTCGCTGAAGATGCAACGGCGATCGAGGTAGATATCGCGATAGATGCGCATGATGAAGTCGCGGTACAGCCCCGTCATGATCTCGTCGACATATCGTCCAGTGAGCGAGCGGCCGAAGGCCTCGGTGACGGCGCTGCCGGCGAGGCGATAGCGATAGCGGGTCCCCGCCTCGAGCATCTCGGTGATCAGGATATTGGGCAACAGGGTGGGGATGTCGGCCGGATCGATGTCGCTGCGCCGCGGCATCGAGCGGCCGGCGCGCTTGGCGCGCCAGTAGTCGTAGCCCGCACGCAGCAGTGGATCGCCAAGGCTGGCGCGCAAATCTGACGATGTCGATGCGGCGGGAAGATCCGTCATGCCGGTCCCCTCTAGCACCGCAAGGTTAAGATTCCCCTTCACAGCAGGTCGCGGCCGACCGCCTTACTCGGCCGGCCAATGTCGACGGACAAAGTCGATGGCCGCCGCGAGCGACCCAAAGCTTGGCAGATCATTGTGCCCTCCATCTGGCGCGACCCAGATCTCCTTCGGCTCTGGCGCGGCGGCAAAGAGCGCCTGCCCCGAAGCGATCGGGACAACCGTATCCCGCCCGCCTTGCATGACGAGGATCGGCGACCGGACAGCGCCGATTCGCGACAGCGCATCGAACCGGTCCGTGAGAAGCCAATCGACCGGCAAGAACGGGTAGTGCCATCGCGCCACCGCAGCGATGCTGGCGTAAGGCGCTTCGAGGAGCAGCAGCGCGACCGGCCGCTCACTCGCCATCCGTACCGCGATGCCTGTGCCGAGCGACTCGCCGAAGAGAATGATGCGGTTGGCGGTGATACCCTGCGCACCGATGAAATCGAGGGCGGCCCGAGCATCCGCGTAGAGGCCTTGCTCGCTGGGGCGACCGGGATTGCCACCATAACCGCGATATTCGACCAGCAGGACGCCGAAGCGCGCTGCAACGAAACGGCGCAATCGGTCGCCGCGGTCGGCGATATTGCCGCCATTGCCGTGGAAATAGACGAGGACCGGACGGTCGATTTCCGGTGGAGCATACCAGGCAAGCAACCGAAGGCCATCACCGGTGACGATTTCGACCTCGCCGAGCGATGCGAGACCGAGCCTCTTCGGATCGGGCCTGACGGTGTCAGGGAAGTAGAGCAGGCTCCGCTGCAGCGCATAAACCCCGCCGAGCAGCGCCACGCAGACCACGAGGACCGCGCCGGCAAGCCAGCCAATCGTCCGAAGGCTTGACGCCACGGCTAGAGCAGATCCCGCAGCATGCCGACGAGCGGCTTGTCGGCCGGCGGCATGGGGTAGTCGGCGAGCCGCGCCGGCCGCACCCAGGCGAGGCCCTGGCCCTCGCGCGGGGTCACCGCGCCCTGCCATTTGCGGCAGACATAGAGCGGCATCAGGAGATGGAAATCGGCGTAGCCATGCGAGGCGAAGGTGAAGGGGGCGAGGCAGCTCGCCGCGACGTCGATGCCGAGCTCCTCCGCGAGCTCGCGGATGAGGGCAGCCTCGGGGATCTCGCCGGACTGCACCTTGCCGCCGGGGAACTCCCACAACCCGGCCATCGACTTGCCCGCCGGGCGCTGCGCCAGCAGGATCCGGCCGTCGACGTCGACAAGGGCGACGGCAACGACGAGAACGACCGGCTTGTCAACTCCGGTAGCTGCCATTGATGTCGATGTAGCGGTGGGTGAGATCGCAGGTCCACACCGTCGCCCGCCCGCCGCCGATGCCGATATCGACGGCGATATGGAGATCGCGCCCGGCCATGTGCTTGGCCACCGGCGCTTCATCGTAGCCCGGAACCGGGCCGCCCTTCTCGCAGATCCGCGTGCCGCCGATGGCGATCGCCAGTCGGTCGCGGTCGGCCTCTTCGCCGGCCTTGCCGACCGCCATGACGATGCGCCCCCAATTGGCGTCGCCGGCGGCGAGCGCCGTCTTGACCAGCGGCGAGTTGCCGATGGCGAGGCCGATCCGCCGCGCCGCGCGCGCGGAGGCGGCGCCGGTGACCTCGATGGTGACGAATTTCTCCGCCCCCTCGCCGTCGCGCACGATCTGCTGGGCGAGGTCGACGAGGACGGCATCGAGCGTGGCCCGGAATTGCTTCAGATGCGCGTCGCGCGGGCTCGCCACCGCCTTGTGCCGCGCCGCCCCGGTGGCGCAGAGCAGCAGCGTGTCGCTCGTCGAGGTGTCGCCGTCGACGGTGATCGCGTTGAACGAGCGGTCGGCGCCGGCGGTGAGCAGCGCCTGCAGCACCGGCGCCGGGACCTTGGCGTCGGTGAAGACATAGGCGAGCATCGTCGCCATGTCGGGGGCGATCATCCCCGAGCCCTTGGCGAAGCCGCTGATGGTGACGGTGGTGCCGGCGATCTCGGCCTGCCGCGTCGCCAGCTTGCGGAACGTGTCGGTGGTCAGGATGGCGCGGGCGGCGCCGTCCCAATTCTCCGCCGACAGGACAGCCATGGCGCGCGGCAGGCCGGCGAGGATCTTCTCGGCGGCGGGCGGCTCGCCGATGACGCCGGTCGAGGAGATGAAGACCTCGCGCGGCTTGCAGCCGAGCAGCTTCGCCGTCGCCTTGGCCGTCGCCTCGACGACCTGGCGGCCGTGGCGGCCGGTGAAGGTATTCGAGTTGCCCGAATTGGCGACGATGGCGCGCACCTTGCCGCCGGGCAGCGCGTCGCGGCACCAGAGCACCGGCGCGCCGCAGGTCAGCGAGCGGGTGAGGACGCCGGCGATCGTCGTCCCCTTGCGCAGCTCGGCGACCATGAGATCGTCGCGCCCGCGATAGCGGATGCCGCAATCGACGGCGGCGAGGCGGACGCCCTCGATCGGCGCCAGCACCGGATACTCGGTCGGCGCCAGCGGCGAGACCGCGGCCGGCGTGACGGTGGTGGGAGCCGGGCTGGGAGCCGCGCCGCTCATCGTCAGGGTTTCGCCGGCATCGGCGAGCCGTCGAGCGCGAAGGTCTCGACCTTGGCGCCGTCCTTCAGCGCCTTGATCTTGGCGGTGATGACCTCGCGTGCCACCTCGTTGGTCAGCTCGTCCTTGCTGTCCTCGAAGGAGGGCGGCGGCGCGGTGCGGCGGTCCTCGACCTTGATGACATGCCAGCCGAACTGGGTGTGGACCGGCGTCTTGGTGTATTCCCCCTTGCCCAGCTTGAAGGCGGCCTCGGAAAACTCCGGTACCATGCTGTCGCGCGTGAAATAGCCGAGATCGCCGCCGGTATCCTTGGCCGGATCGGTCGATTTCTGCTTGGCGAGGGAGGCAAAATCGGCGCCCTTGCCGAGATCGACGATGATCGCCTTGGCCTCGTCCTCGGTAGCGACCAGGATGTGGCGGGCGCTGATCTCCTCGTTGCCCGGCTGGGCCTTGACGAATTTGTCGTACTGCTCGTGCAGCTTGGCGTCGGTCGCCGCCGCCTGGACGGCGCGCTTGATGTAAATCTCCTGGATGACGCGATCCTCGAGCCGCGCCAAGCGCTGCTTGACCTCGGGATCGTCGGCCAGCTTGTCCTTGCGCCCCGCCTCGGCGATCAGCATGCCGCCGACCAGCTGATCGAGCAGCATCGGATAGATCTGCGGCAGCGGCACCTGCTGGTACTGCTCGGGCATCGAGCGCTGCGCCATCTCGACGTCGGAGCGGTGCAACTCGTGGCCGTTGACCCGGGCGACGACGGGATCGTCGGTCTTGGCCGGCGCCGGCTGGGCCGAAAGCGGCGGCGTGGCGAGCAGGAGGCCAAGCGCGAGGCTCGCCGCAGCGAGAGAAAGGGGCCGCATGACCATCGCACGAATCCTAAGTCTAGAGAAATGCAACAAGCACCCGCTGCGCGGGTCGCCCTGGCTGGAATGGGCTCATAATGCACATCACCGATACGATCACAAGGCCCGGGGGCATCCCCGCGGACAGGCCACTCGCCCCGCGGTTTCGCGAGGCCCCACGCCACCCCCAAGAATTGACAGCCCGCCGCTCTGCCCCTATCTGTCACGCAGTCGCCGCATTCGTCGTTTAGGAAAGGCGGCTGATTTCCGTCTATCACCTCGAGGTCTCGATGATCGGCGCCATCGCCCGGCGATTCTTCGGCTCTGCGAACGACCGTTTCGTTAAAAGCCTGCAGCCCCTGGTCGACGCGATCAACCGCGCGGAGCCGGCGCTCGCCGCCATGTCCGATGACGAGCTGCGCGGCCAGACGGCGGCGCTCAAGGCGCGCCTCGACGCCGGCGAGACGCTCGACGACATCCTGGTCGACGCCTTCGCGACGGTGCGCGAGACCGCCAAGCGCGTGCTCGGCCAGCGGCATTTCGACGTCCAGCTGCTCGGCGGCATCGTCCTCCACCGCGGCATGATCTCGGAGATGAAGACCGGTGAAGGCAAGACCCTGGTCGCCACCCTGCCGGTCTATCTCAATGCGCTTTCCGGCAAGGGTGTCCACGTCGTCACCGTCAACGACTACCTGGCCAAGCGCGACAGCGAGTGGATGGGCCAGATCTACCGCTTCCTCGGCCTCACCGTCGGCTGCATCGTCCATGCCCTCGACGACAACCAGCGGCGCGAGGCCTATGCCGCCGACGTGACCTACGGCACCAACAACGAGTTCGGCTTCGACTATCTGCGCGACAACATGAAGTTCCGCCTCGAGGACATGGTCCAGCGGGCCTTCAACTACGCCATCGTCGACGAGGTCGATTCGATCCTCGTCGACGAGGCGCGCACCCCGCTCATCATCTCCGGCCCGACCGAGGACAATTCCGCGCTCTATATGAGCGTCGACGTGCTGATCCCCAAGCTCGCGGCGGAGGATTTCGAGAAGGACGAGAAGCAGCGCGCCGTCACTCTCACCGAAGCGGGGGTCGAGAAGATCGAGACCCTGCTGCGCGAGAGCGGCCAGATGGATACCGGCTCGCTCTACGACATCCAGAACGTCGCCCTCGTCCACCACGTCAACCAGTCGCTGCGCGCCCACAAGCTGTTCGCGCGCGACGTCGACTACATCGTCAAGGACGACAAGGTCGTCATCATCGACGAGTTCACCGGCCGCATGATGGAGGGGCGGCGCTATTCGGAGGGGCTGCACCAGGCGCTTGAGGCCAAGGAGCACGTCACCATCCAGAACGAGAACCAGACTCTCGCCTCGATCACCTTCCAGAACTATTTCCGCCTCTTCCCCAAGCTCGCCGGCATGACCGGCACGGCTATGACCGAGGCGACCGAGTTCTCCGACATCTACAAGCTCGACGTCATCGAGATCCCGACCAACATGCCGGTGCGCCGCGAGGACAGCGACGACGAGGTCTATCGCACGGCGCGCGAGAAGAACGACGCCATCGTGACGCAAGTGCGCGAATGCCACGAGCGCCAGCAGCCGGTGCTCGTCGGCACGATCAGCATCGAGAAATCCGAGACGCTGGCGACGCTGTTCAAGAAGAACAAGATCCCGCACCAGGTGCTGAACGCGCGCTATCATGAGCAGGAGGCGTTCATCATCGCCCAGGCCGGACGGCCGGGCGCCGTCACCATCGCCACCAACATGGCCGGCCGCGGCACCGACATCCAGCTCGGCGGCAATTACGACATGCGGGTGCGCCAGGATCTCGTCGGCGTCGCCGACGAGGCGGAGCGCGCCCGGCGCACCGCCGCGATCCGCGCCGAGATCGACGCGGCGCGCGACGTCGTGGTCAAGGCCGGCGGCCTCTTCGTCATCGCCAGCGAGCGCCACGAGAGCCGGCGCATCGACAACCAGCTGCGCGGCCGCTCGGGCCGCCAGGGCGATCCCGGCGCCTCGAAATTCTTCGTCAGCCTCGAAGACGATCTGATGCGCATCTTCGGCTCGGAGCGCATGGACGGGATGCTGCAGAAGCTCGGCCTCAAGGAGGGCGAGGCGATCATCCATCCGTGGATCAACAAGGCGCTCGAGAAGGCGCAGCAGAAGGTCGAGGCGCGCAACTACGAGATCCGCAAGCAGCTGCTCAAATACGACGACGTGATGAACGACCAGCGCAAGGTCGTCTACGAGCAGCGCAAGGAGATCATGAGCGCGCGCGACGTCGCCTCGACCGTTACCGACATGCGCCACGAGGTCATCGAGGGCATCGTCGCGCGCTGCATCCCGCCCAACGCGCTGCCCGAGCAATGGGACGTCACGGGGCTGCACGAGGAGGGAAGGCGCCTCCTCGGCCTCGACCTGCCGGTCACCGACTGGGTCAAGGAGGAGGGCATCGCCGAGGCGGAAATCACCCGCCGGGTGGTCGACGCCGCCGACCGCAAGATGGCCGAGAAAGCCGCCAATTACGGCCCCGAGATCATGCGCATGGCCGAGAAGAGCCTGCTCCTTCAGCTGCTCGACCAGACCTGGAAGGACCACCTCCTCTCGCTCGACCATCTGCGCCAGGGCATCAACCTCAGGGCCTACGCCCAGCGCGACCCGCTCAACGAGTACAAACGCGAGGCCTTCGAGCTCTTCGAGACCATGCTGGCCGGCCTGCGCGAGACGGTGACCAGCGTGCTCTGCCATGTCGAGCTGCGCGTCCAGCGCGGCGAGGAAGCACTGCCCCAGCCGGCCGAGGCGGCCATGGCCGAGAGCGAGAGCCGCGCCACCGGCACGGGCGGCCGTCCGGTAATGGCCTCGGCCGGCGGCTTCGGCGCCCGCACCGCGCCGATGGGCACGGCCTCCGGCGCCGCCGCTGCGGGCGTCGATCCCCGCACCCCGCGCAACGCCGCCTGCCCCTGCGGCTCGGGGAAGAAATACAAGCACTGCCACGGCAGGGTCTGACCACACCCCTGACGGGTGTGGGACGGGCGCGGCCCGCGAGCCTGCCTGTTTACTACAGAGAAAGTACAGGCGCGCAGTAGAAGTTTTCACAAGGGACGAATGTTGTTTCTTGCGGCGGGCGGCTTCACGTTCGCAACCCCGCCCTTCGGTCCTACTGCACATCGCGATCGCTCATTAACTCCGATATGGGCATATAATAACCGCATCGGATAATTCATGGCAAGAAAAAACGCCCGCGCCAAAGCCGCCATCGCGAGCGATGAAGCGGTGGATTGCTTCGCCTGCGGCTAACAATGACGCCGGATTATGGCAATTCCCAAGCCGTCATCGCGAGGCGCGAAGCGACGAAGCGATCCAGCGCTGCGACGCGAATGCCTACCCGCGCCGGTAGGCCGAAAACCGCCTCGATCTCTACTTTCATGCCCGAAATGGCCAAAGCGGAGACCTCGATCAGGGTGCTCGCCAAGCGGACAGCGCCGAAATATTCCTGGCGCACCGGATTGATCGCCTCGCGGTCGTTCACGTCGGTCAAATAGACGGTGACGCGCAGCACGTCGTGGAAACTGGCGCTGGCGGTATCGAGGATGCGCTTCATGTTCTCGAAGATCTGCCGCGTCTGCGCCGGCGCCCGGCGCGTCTTCGCAGTCATCTTGCTCCTCCCGGCAATGGCGATATTTCGCCCCCTCTGTGCCGCAGGATTAGGCGCGCGACCGCTCCACGCCGGCATCCGGGCGGTCGCGGCGCATGGTCGCGCCGGCGCGACCCCTGCCGTCCGCCACCTCGCCGCGGGCGAGGCCGGTGATCTCGCCGCGCCAGTGCGGCAGCGCCGAGGGATAGGCCGCCTGCAGGTAGTCCACCATCTTCTCGCGCACCTCGCAGCGCAGGTCGAAGACCCGGCTGGTGGTGCTGGCGCTGACCAGCATGCGGATCTCAACGGCGTTGTCGCGCAGATCGGTGACCTGGAGATTGGCGACCTTGTGATCCCAGAGCGGCGACGCGGCCAGAATCTCGGTGAACTTGCGGCGCAGCTCGGCGACCGGTGCCGTATAGTCGACATAAAGCGTGGCGGTGCCGATCAGCCCGGTGCCCTCGCGGCTCCAGTTCTGGAACGGCTTCTCGATGAAATAGCTGAGCGGCACGACGAGGCGCCGCCAATCCCACAGCCGGACGACGACATAGGTCGTGGTGATGTCCTCGACATTGCCCCATTCGTTCTCGACGATGACGGCGTCGTCGATGCGGATCGGCTGTGTCACCGCGAGCTGAATGCCGGCGAAGATGTTCTTGAGCACCGGCTGCAGCGCCAGGGCGACGACGACGCCGGCGACGCCGGCCGAGGCGATCAGGCTGACGCCGTATTGCCGCACCGGATCGAACGTCATCAGCCCGGCCGACACGGTGATAATGACGATCAGCGTCGCCGCGATGCGGCGCAAGATGCGCATCTGCGTGATGTGCTTGCGCGCCATGGGATCTTCTGCCGCGGCGGTGGTGAAGCGGCGCAGATAGATGGTCACCCAGATGTCGAGGGCGGTCAGCGCCACCCAGCCGAGCAGGATGACGAAGGCGAGGAGAAGGATGCGGTGCGCAATGGCGGTGCCCTTGTCGGAGAGTGGCGCCAGCTCCGTCGCGACGGCGAGGGCGAGGATCGCCAGGCCGAATCGCGTCGGCCCCTCGGTGCGGATGACGAGCGCGCGCCAGAAGAGCTCGGCCGAGCCGACGAGGCGGATCGCGATCCGGTAGAGGATCTTGTGGGCAAGGAAGGCGAGCGCCAGGGCGAGGGCGAAAAGCCCGAGATCGGCGGCCCAGGGCGGCAACCACGACAGAAATTCCTGGGCACCCTGCCCGAGCGATCCGAGATCAACCATGGCGATGACGGCGCGAAGAGCGCGATAGGGATCGGAATACCATGCCGAATCAAACGCGGTCGGCGGAAAAACGGTGTGAGATTTCTGGGGTAATTCCGCCGCGCCGATTGGCGCCGCCATCGCTGCGGTCAGCGCGACTCGACTGTCCAGGACGCCGAGGAGAACGACAGCAGAAACGCCGCGACGGGCGGTCGAGAGGATCAAGGCCAGCGCGAGCGCCGCGGCGATTCCGGCGTGGAAGACGACGAAGGTACCCGTTAGCGCGCCGACGAAGAGCGCGAGGACGGCGGCGTTCTGGCTCAGCGCGTCAGCAGCGTCGGATCCTGCAGCGTCGTGTCCTGGCCGCGCACGGGATCGGCGACCGCCTGGGCGAGGCTGTGCGCCCCCTTCCACTCCGCCGGCGGGCGCGATCTGCCGTCGCTGCCGATCTGGTCGACCCCCCAATAGATCTCGAGGCGGTGGCCGTCGGGGTCGCGAAACTCGACGGCGATCTGGACGCCGGCGCGGCGGCGGCCCTCGAAATCGATGACGACGCCGTGGGCGCGCAGGTGATCGCGCGCCCGCACCACCTCGTCGAGCGTCGCCACCTCGAAGGCGAGATGGTGGAACTCGCGGCTCGCCGAGGGGCCCGGCAGCGAGCCGACCAGGGCGACGCCGTGGTGATCGGCGTTGCAGCGCATGAAGACCATGCCGCCCGGCATCATCTCGTCCGGATAGACATCAGAGACGGCAAAGCCGAGCAACGCAGTATAGAAGGCGACCGAGCGCTCAAGGTCGCTGACATTGAGGACGACATGGCCGAGCTTGGCGATGCGGAACGGCAGGCCATGCGGCCGCGTCAGATGTCGCACCGTCTCGGGTTCGAATGCCATCGCCGCGCCTCCTCGCCGATGCGTTCCGCACCACTCGCGGAGGAGACTAGCCTATCCGATCGCTTCCCGGAACGGCCGCAACGCGATGAGCGCGGTGCGGCTGAGCTTGCGCGCGACGTCGGCCCATTCGGTGGCCTGCACGCGGCCGGGCACGGCGCGGGCGAGGCGGTGATAGCGGCGCGCCTTGTCGAGCTGCTCGCAGACCTCGGGAACGCCGGCGATCAGCAGCCGCTGGCTCTCGTTGACGAAGCCGGAGCGGCCGACCTGGCTGAGCTTGAAGGCGGCGCGGCTGAACATATGCACGCTGACGATGATGGTCGGCTCATCGGCGCCGGGCTCGGCAAACGGGGTGAACAGGCGGCCGGTCACCATCAGCTCGTCGCCGACTTCGAAGATGCAGGCCGAGAAAATCGGCTCTCGTCGGGCGAGGGTTTCGTCGCCCAACGAGCGGATATAGTTGGCGTAAGCGCCGCCCAGCGTGGCGACGAGCGGGCGCCCCGTCGGGTCGTCGCCGAACCGGTCGACGCATTCGCTGCCGATATAGCGGTAACGCGGCTCGCCGACCCAATCGACGATGATCAGATTGGGCAACAGCTCGCTGGGCACGCGGGCGAGATCGTCGTTCCATGCGACGAGGCCGGACGGGGCGCGGTTGGCGTCCCAGAAACGCAGCAGACTGAAAAAATCGGGAGCGGCGAAGAAGTGGCGGAGCATGTTGTCGCCTGAATGATGCCGGCAATGTAGAGTAGCAGGGGCTTATCTCAGCCTGAAGGGCCGCGGCAATCGTGGTAAATAAGGCCAATCGCGGCGCATCGCAATGGCAACGCGCCGAGCGGCACGCTAAATTTGCCCAGCCGCCGGAGCCGGAACGCCGGCAGAGGAGACACGTCAATGCCGCAAGCGCCCGTCGCGGAGGATCTTGAGCGCATCCGGGCCTGGTTCGAGCGCCTGGCCGAGCATGTCCGCGCCGTCGATTTCGCCGCCGCCCGCCCGCTCTTCGCCGCCGACATGATCGCCTTCGGCACGTTCAGCGACTTCGTCAGCGAGCGCGACGCCGTCGAGCAGGCGCAATGGCGCAACGTCTGGCCGTTCATCGCGGGGTTTCGCTGGCGGGAAGGCGCCTTCCGCGGCATCGTCTCGCCCGACCGCCTCGCCGCCACCGGCATGGCGGTGTGGGATTCGACCGGCTTTCACCAGGACGGCAGATCCTATGACCGGCCCGGCCGCGCCACCGTGGCGCTGGCGCGCGCGGATCGGCGAGGACTGGGTTGCCCAGCACACGCATTTCTCGCTGTTCCGCGGCGTGCCCGGACAATCCTTCGGCAAGCAGGGATGAGCAAAGGGATCAACGTTGTGCGTCCTTCGAGACGGCCGCTCGCGCGGCCTCCTCAGGATGAGGAAGGTTTGCGAATGCCATCAACAAAGTCCCTCTTCCTGAGGAGCGCCGTCAGGCGCGTCTCGAAGGACGCTAGATCGTGCCGCAAGCGAGTTTCAAAGTTGTCCCTCACGGCGGTCATCGTGGCCGCGGCGCTCATCTCACCCTGCGCCGCCGCCGAGTCGCCCTGGAGGGCGGTGCGGGCACCGAGCGTTGGGAATATGCAGGTCATCGGCGGGCCGGCCAATGGCTGCATCGCCGGAGCGGCGGCGCTGCCGGCCGACGGGCCCGGCTTCTCGGCGATCCGCATCAGCCGAAACCGCTTCTACGGGCATCGCGATACCATCGACTATGTCGAGCGGCTCGGGCGGGCGGCGCAGGCGGCTGGCCTCGCGCCCTTCTATGTCGGCGACATGGCGCAGCCGCGCGGCGGGCCAATGCCGTCGGGCCATGGCAGCCACATGAACGGTATGGACGTCGATATCTGGTTCAATCTCGATCCCAAGCCCGCTTTGCCGCCGGCGGCGCGCGAGGAGGTCGACCTGCCGTCGATGGTGCTGGCGGATAAGAGCGCGGTCGATCCCAAGCGCTTCGGCGCGCCCCAGGTGACGCTGCTACGCCTCGCCGCCGGCGATGCGCGCGTCGACCGCATCTTCGTCAATCCTGTCATCAAGCGGGCGCTCTGCGAACTGCCGGACCACGCCTGGCTGCACAAGATCCGCCCCTGGTACGGTCACGACGAGCATTTCCATGTCCGCCTGTCCTGCCCCGCCGATTCGCCCGCCTGCGCCGGTCAGCCGCCCGTGCCGGCGGGCGACGGCTGCGATGCCAGCCTCGATTGGTGGTTGCAGCCGCGCCCGCCGACACCAGCGGTGCCGGCGGCGCCGAAGCCGCCCAAGCCGAAGCTGCCGGCGGCATGCGAGGCGGTGCTGGCGGGAAGGTAGATAGAGGCTGTCAGCTATCTGTCCTTCTGCCACCGACCGTCATTGCCGGGCTTGACCCGGCAATCCATGCCCCCCAGGTCAGGCCCGGGGTGACGGTGAAAGGCACGTTTCGCGCGGCTGATAGCGGAGAGCTGAGAGCTGTCAGCGCCTCTACGACACCGCCTCGATCTCCGCCATCCGCTCATTGCCCACCTCGCTGCGGTGATCCTTGGCGAGCACGGTGTAGACGGCAGGCACGACGAAGAGGGTGAAGAGCGTGCCGATCGACATGCCGGAGACGATGACGAGACCGATCGAGAAGCGGCTCGCCGCGCCGGCGCCCGAGGCGATGAGCAGCGGGATGAGGCCGACCACCATCGCCGCCGTGGTCATCAGGATCGGCCGCAGCCGGACCTGCGCTGCATGCTCGATGGCGGCGCGGCGGTCGAGATTCTCCTCGCGCTGCATCTGGTTGGCGAAGGTCACCATGAGGATGCCGTGCTTGCTGATCAGGCCGATCAGCGTGACGAGGCCGATCTCGCTGTAGATGTTGAGCGTCGTGCCGGGCACCTGCATCCACAGGAACTGGCCGTTGATGACGAAGAGCGGAATGAGCGCGCCGCAGATCGACATCGGCACGCTGACCAGGATGACGAAGGGATCGCGCAGGCTCTCGAACTGCGCCGCCAGCACCAGGAAGATGACGATGATGGCGAAGATGAAGGTGACGACGAGCTGGTTGCCTTCCTGGACGTATTGCCGCGACTCCGAGAGGAAGTCGTGGAAGAAGCCTTGCGGCAGGGACTGCGCCTGTTGCTCGAGGAAGGCGACCGCCTGGCCCATGCTGACGCCCGGCATCGGCACCGCGGAGAAGGTCGCCGAGTTGAGCTGGTTGTACTGCGTCAGCGAGTTGGGCTGCGTTGCCGTCTCCACCGAGACCACGGTGGAGAGCGGAATCTGCTGGCCGCTCGCCGTCGTGACGTAGAATTGCGTCAGCGCCTCGCCATCGAAGCGCTCGCTGCGCGGCACTTGCGGCACCACCTTGTAGGAGCGGCCGGCGAGGTTGAACTGGTTGACGTAGTTCTCGCCGACCATCAGCGCCAGGGTCGCGGCGACCGATTGCATGGTGACGCCGAGCTCGTTCGCCTTGGAGCGGTCGACATGGAGCTGAATCACCGGATTGTTGAAGGCGAGGTCACTGTCGGTGACGATGAACATGCCACTCTTGCGCGCCGCCGCCTTGATCTTCTCCATCGTCTCGAAGACGGTCTTGTAGTCCTGCGCCCCGCTGATCACCATCTGCACCGGTAGGCCGCTGGCCGAGCCGGGCAGCGGCGGCGGCGAGACGATGAAGATGTTCATGCCGTCGACGCCGGACAGTTTCTGCTGGACCAGCGGCATGAGCTGGCCGACCGAGCGCGTGCGGTCGCCCCAGGGCTTGACGATCATGCCGGCGAAGCCCTGGTTGAGGCTGGGCGTGCCGTTGATGACGAAGCGCGTGTCGGTCTCCGGGAAGCCGGCGAAGATCTGGTCCATGCGCGCGCTATAGGCGTTGGAATAGTCGAGATTGGCGTATTGCGGCGTCTTGGTGATGCCGAACATGACGCCCTGATCCTCGGCGGGGGCGAGCTCGGCCTTGGTGTGCAGCCAGAAGAACGGGATGCTGGCGAGGACGACGACGGCGAAGAGCGCGGTCACCGGCCGGTAGTCGAGCGACGAGGAGAGGCGCCGCCCGTACCAGCGCGTCACCGCCGAGAAGCTGCGGTCGACGAGCTTGGCGAAGCGGCCCTCGCTCATCTCGCGGGTGAGGAAGAGCGAGCACATCATCGGCGACAACGTGAGCGCGACGACGCCCGAGATGATGACCGCGCCAGCGAGGGTGAAGGCGAACTCGCGGAAGAGCGTGCCGGTGAGGCCGGCGAGCAGGCCGATCGGGGCGTAGACGGCGGCCAAGGTGATGGTCATCGCGATGATCGGCCCGACAATCTCGCGGGCGCCGATCAGCGCCGCCTGCACCGGCGAGCGTCCCTCCTCGATATGGCGATAGACGTTCTCGACGACGACGATGGCGTCGTCGACGACGAGGCCGATGGCGAGCACCATGGCCAAGAGGGTGAGGAGGTTGAGGCTGAAGCCCATCGCCAGCATCAGGCTCGCCGCGCCGATCAGCGACAGCGGGATGGTGACGACCGGGATGACGACCGAGCGGAAGCTGCCGAGGAAGAGGAAGATGATGACGACGACGATGGCGATCGCCTCGCCAAGCGTCCACTCGACCTCGTCGATCGAGGCCTGGATGAAGCGCGTCGAATCGTAGGGCACCTTCATCGTCACGGTCGGCGGCAGGTTGCGCTCGATCTCCGGCAGGAGCTTGCGCACGCCCTTGACGAGGCTGAGCGGATTGCCGGTCGGCGTCGCGTTGACGCCGATGAAGACGGCGTGCTCGCCGTTCATCCAGACGGAGGAATTGGTCTTCTCGGCACCGAGCTCGACGGTGGCGACGTCGCGCACGCGGACGAGCGCGCCGCCTTTCGCCTTCACCACCATGTTGCGGAACTGCTCGATATCGGTGAGGCCGGTATCGGCGGTGATGTTGGTGACGGTGAAATAGCCCTTGGCCTGGCCGGGCGCCGCCTGGAAATTATTGGCGCGGATCGCCGCCGCGACGTCCTCGGCCGAGATGCCGCGCGCCGCCAGGCGGTTGGGGTCGAGCCACAGCCGCATGGCGAAGGTCTGGCCGCCGAGAATGTCGGCCGAGGCGACGCCGTCGACCGTCACCAGCAGCGGCTGCACGACGCGCGTCAGATAGTCCGAGATCGCCGCGCCGGTGAGCTCGGGGCTGGCAAAGCCGAGATACATGACGGCGAAGCCCGCCCCGGTGGTCTTGACGATGACCGGGTCGTTCGCCTCCTTGGGGATCAGGTACTTGACCTGATTGACCTTGGACATGACGTCGGTCAGCGCCTTGCTCGGATCGAAGTTGAGCTTGATGTAGACCTGCACCGTGCTCGTCCCCTGCAGCGAGGACGCGGTCATGTAGTCGATGCCCTCGGAGGAGGCGACGGCCTGCTCGATCGGCGTCGTGATGAAGCCCTGCATGAGATCGGCGGTGGCGCCGGGATAGGTCGTGGTGACGGTGATCACCGTGTTGTCAAGCTTGGGATACTGGCGGATCGGCAGGGTGGTCAGCGCGCGCAGCCCGATCAGCAGGATGAGCAGGCTGACGACCAGCGAGAGGACCGGCCGGCGGATGAAGATGTCGGTGAAGGCCACGAGACGCCCCGCTCTATTCGATTGCGCTCAGTCGGTCGGCAGTCAGTCGGTCGATACTCAATTGGTCGGCATTTGGGCCGGCGTCGCCAGCGCGTCGGAATTGGTGAGGACGACCGCGGCGCCGTCGGTTAGCTTGATCTGGCCCGAGGTGGCGACGCGGTCGCCCGGCTTCAGCCCTTCGACGATGGCGACCTTGTTGTCGAAATGGTCGCCGGTCTTGACGAAGGTGCGCTTGATCCTGAGGGCAGGACCGCTCGCTGCCGGGCTGGCGGCGGCCTGGCCGGCAGCGGGCGGCGCGGCGGCAGGTTGGGGTGCGGCGGCGTCCTCGGTGACGACGAAGACCGAATCGCCGTAGAGCGTGTACTCGACCGCCGTCTCCGGCACGGTCACCACGTCGGGCAGCGACGGCAGGATGACATGGACATGGGCGTACATGCCGGGCATCAGCAGATGCTCGGGATTGGGCAGCGTCGCCTGCAGCTTGATGGTGCGCGTATCGGTGCCAACCTGCGGCTCGATGGTCGAGAGCTTGGCGGGAAACTTGCGGCGGCTATAGGCGTCGACGACGATGACGATGTCCTGCCCGACCGAGAGCTGGCCGCGATTCTGCTCGGGCAGGGTGAAATTGACATAGAGCGTGTCGAGATCGGTCAGGCTGACCAGCGCCGCGCCGGGCGTGACATACTGGCCGAGATCAACCTGGCGGATGCCGAGCACGCCGGCGAAGGGTGCACGGATCAGCTTCTGCGCGATCTGCGCCTGGGTCTTGGCGATCTCGGCATTGGCCTGGTCGAGCTGGCTCTGATTGGTGTCGACATTGACCTGCGGCCCGTTGCCGCGCGCGGCAAGCTCCTTGGCGCGCAGCAGATTGATCTGGCTGAGCCGCGCCTGCGCCTGGAAGTTGGCAAGATCGCCGCGCTCCGGATCGTCGTTGAGCTGCACCAGCGGGTCGCCGGCATGCACCGCGGCGCCGGCCTCGAAGAAGATCTTGGTCACCCGCCCGCCGATCTCCGGCGCCACCGTGACCTGGTGGACGGAGGTGAGCGAGCCGATGCTGGCGAAGATCTGCGGCACTGGCTGCGCCGTCGCGGCGACGGCGACGACGGGAACCGGCGGCGGCTTCATGGTGGCGAAGAACTGCGCCGTCATCGTCTCGCGCATGCGCTGCCAGGCGTAGAAGCCGCCGAACACGACGACAAGGAGCACCGCCATGACGACGAGGCGGAAGACGAGCTTGCCGGTGGTGCGGCCGGAGCGGCGCCCGGACTGGCGCGCCTGCACCCCGTCGGCGCGGTCGAGAGCTGTCGTGCGAGCATCCATCAGACGTCTCCGTGAGAGTGCATTGCACCGTTGGCGCTGATACAGCCGGGGCCGGGGGGCGGCGGCGGGTGTCCCGCGATGACTTCATCCTTGAGGCCGAAGCCGCGCAGGATGAACCAGGCGGCCTGGGTGATGAGCTCGTCGATCGTGCCGTGATACGGCACGGCGCTGCGCCCAGAGAGGCGGACATAGGCCATCATCGCGGCGACATGCTGGCCGAACCAGAAACGATTTTCCAGCGCGATCGGCAGCTCGACGAGATCGCCCGCCGCCTGCGCCGCGCGCAGGCACTCCGCGATCTTGGGATAGACGCGGGCGAACACCCAGTCGCAGACCAGGCGACCGTACTCGCCGTCCTCGAGGAAGCTGTTGAGCATCAGGCGCTGGCGTACATCCATGTCGCCGGCGCCGTTCGAATCGAGGACGAAATGGCGCAGCATGAAATGGACCATGTTGATCAGCGTCGCGGTCGAGGCGGTCAGGCTGGAGATGCGCTCGAGCGCCGGATCGCCCTCGCAGCCGAGCTGCAGGATCTCCTCATAGAGGGCCGCCTTGCTGGGGAAATGCTTGAAGACGAGCGCCTCGGAGACATGCGCCGCCTCGGCAATCTCCTTGGTCGTCGTGCCGGCGAAACCCTTGCGCGCGAAAAGCGGCACCGCGGCGTCGACGATGAAGCGGCGGCGGCCC
>DATAQP010000426.1:0-6369 GCA_036264595.1 Allostellaceae bacterium | reverse complement strand
CATCGCCGAGCGCCGCCTGCCGCAGGACGGCCGCATTCGCCTCGCCGTGCACGGCAGGGAATTCGACCTTCGCGTCTCGACCGTGCCGACCCTGCACGGCGAGAGCGTCGTCATGCGCATCCTCGACCATACCAGCCTCGTCCACGATCTCGGCGCGCTGGGCTTTCTCGACGAGAGTGTTCAACCGTTCCTGCGCGTCCTCGAGCAGCCGCAGGGCATCCTCCTCGTCACGGGACCCACCGGCAGCGGCAAGACGACGACGCTCTACACCAGCCTCATGCGCCTCAACTCGCCGGAGAAGAAGCTCTTCACCGTCGAGGACCCGATCGAATACCAGCTCGAAGGCGTCAACCAGATCCAGGTGAAGCCGCAGATCGGCCTCACCTTCGCGCACGTGCTGCGCTCCATTCTCCGCCAGGACCCGGACATCATCATGGTCGGCGAGATGCGCGACCTCGAGACCGCCGAGATCGCGATCCAGGCGGCGCTCACCGGCCACCTCGTGCTCTCGACGCTGCACACCAACAGCGCCGCCGGCACAATCACGCGGCTGCTCGACATGGGGGTCGAGGACTACCTGGTGACCTCGACGGTGACCGGCGTCCTCGCTCAGCGCCTGGTTCGCAAGCTGTGCGAGCATTGCCGCGAGCCTTACCGCGCCTTGCCCGAGCTCGCGGTCCAGCTCCGTCTCCCGGTTCCCGCCGGCACGGCGCCGCAGCTCTACCGTTCCCGCGGCTGCGAGCACTGCAACGGCGCCGGCTATCGCGGCCGCATCGCCATCATGGAGCTGCTGACGCTGACCGACGAGATCCGCCGGCTGGTCCTGAAGCGCGCCGCGATCCAGGAGATCCACCGCACCGGCGTCGATGAAGGCATGCAGACGATGTACGACGACGGCATGCTGAAGGCGATGCACGGCATCACCTCGATCGAGGAAGTGCTACGCGTCACGAGAGATCTCTGAACCATGCCGATGTTCCGCTACGAGGCGGTCGCTGCGTCCGGAGAGTTCGTCGCCGGCGAGATGGAGGCGCCGGGCGAGAGCGACCTCGTCGACCGGCTGCAGGCCGACGGCCATGTGCCGATCCGCATCGAGATCGCGGCGCGCGTCGGGTTGCCGCACCTCTTCGCGCGCCGATCCGGACGGGCCGGCCCACGAAAATCGGCCAATCTCGCGCTGCTGACCCATCAGCTTGCAATCCTCCTCCATGCCGGCCTCTCGCTCGACCGCGCGCTCGAGATCGCGCAGAGCGTCGTGCCACTGCGGGGCGAAAAGGAGGGCGTGCGCGACGTGCTGAACCGCGTCCGCCGCGGCGCGTCGCTGGCCGATGCGATGGCGGCGCAGAACGGCCTCTTTCCCGGCTTCTACATCGGCATGGTGCGGGCGGGCGAGGCCGGCGGCTCGCTCGATCAGACGCTGCGCCACCTCGCCGAGTTCCTCGAGCGCTCCGAGGCGGCGCGCGAGCAGGCGAAGTCGGCGCTGATGTATCCGCTCATCGTGCTCGCCGTCGGCTGCGCCTCGATCGCCGTGCTCTTCGGCTTCGTCATCCCGCGCTTCCGGCCGCTCTTCGAGGACGCCGGGACGGCGCTGCCTTTCGCGGCGCAGGCGGTGCTCGCCGTCGCCGATGTCTTTCGCGACGATTGGTGGGTCATGCTAGGCGGCCTCGCCCTGCTCGCGGTCCTGGCGGTGCAACAAAGCCGCAACGCGGCGAGCCGGCGGCGATGGGATCGCCTCGCGCTGCGCCTGCCGTTGCTCGGCGAGCTCATCGTCAAGACCGAGGTCGCCCGCCTCGCCCGCACGCTCGGCACGCTCTTGAAGAACGGCGTGCCGGCGCTCGTCGCGCTCAGCATCACCGAGGAGACGATCGACAACACGGCGCTGCGTGAGGCGATCGCCGGCCTTGCCGGCAGCGTCAAGGAGGGCAAGGGCTTGGCCGAGCCGCTGGCGCGCATCGCGCTGATGCCGCCGCTCGTCGTCCAGTTGACGCGGGTCGGCGAGGAGACGGCGCGGCTCGAAGAAATGCTGCTGAAGCTCGCCGAGATCTACGACCAGGAGACGCGGCGCAGCGTCGAACGCTTGCTGGCTCTGCTGGTGCCGGCCATCACGATCGCGTTGGGCGCGCTGGTTGCGCTGGTCATCGGCTCGATCCTGACGGCAATCCTCAGCGTCTACGACTTGGCCATGTAAAGGAGCTTGCCCCAGTGCCATCCATTCCAGTGCCGTCAGTTCCGGTGCGATCAGTGCGAGTGCCGCCGGTCCTCACCGCGAGCCGCAGCAACCGCCGCCCCGCCCTCGACGTATCGCGCCGCGAGGCCGGGTTCACGCTGATCGAGCTGCTCGTCGTGCTGGCGATCCTCGGGCTGATCGTCGCACTGGTGACGCCGCAAGTCCTCAAATACCTCGGTCGCGCCAAGACCGATGCCGCCCGTATCCAGATCCAGAACCTGTCCGGCGCGCTCGATCTCTTCAAGCTCGACATGCAGCGCTACCCGACGTAGGACGAAGCATTGCAGGCGCTGATCGAGGCGCCGCCTGGCGCCGCGACGTGGAACGGCCCCTATCTCAAGCAGAAGGTCCCGCTCGACCCGTGGGGCCGCCCCTATATCTATCGCTTCCCGGGCGAGCACGGCGACTACGATCTCTACACGCTCGGCGCCGGCAATACACCCGGCGGCACCGGCGAGAACCAGACGGTCAGCAATTGGTGAGAGCCGCAGGAACAGGCCAGGGCCGACCACCGCCAAAAAACGTTACGCTGGTCCGGGATGCCGGGCCGGCTGGCGGCTTCACGCTGGTCGAACTGCTCGTCGTCATCGCCATCCTGGCGCTTCTGATCGGGCTCGGCCCCTCGCTGCTGCCGGGCGTCCAGGCGAAGGCCGAGCTGAAGGCTGCGACGCGCGAGATCGCCTCCGCCTTGCGCGAAGCGCGCGGGCAAGCGCTCGCGGCGGGCGGGACGGCGGCGTTCACGCTCGATACCAAGAACGGTCGCTTCCGGGCGGGCGCGACGGCGCCGCATGTGCTGCCGCGCTCGGTTCGCTCATCGCTCGTCACCACCACCGAGGATCGGCTCGACGAGGATGCCGGGACCATCCGCTTCTTCGCCGATGGCGGCTCGACCGGCGGCGGCGTGCGCCTCGCCCAGGGTGACCGCCGCACCGAGATCCGAGTCGATTGGCTCACCGGACGCATCGCGGTCGCCGAGCTGCACCATGGCCCCTGACTGGATGGCCCTTGACTGGCATGGCCCCGACCAGAAGAGCGAGGGCTTTACTCTCGTCGAGCTGCTCATCGCGGTGACGCTGCTCGGCCTGCTCATGGTCATGCTGTTCGGTGGTCTCCGCTTCGGCACCCGTGCCATGACGGCGGCGACGACGACGGTCGATCGCACGGCCGATCTCGCCAGCGCCTACGGCTTCCTGCGCGAGGTGCTCGGCAATGCCCAGCCGTTGCCGATCGAAGGCGCCGGGCCGCAGCCGCCGATTCGCTTCGAGGGCGACCAGCACCACATGGAATTGGTCGTGCTGGCGCCGACCAATCTCGGCCCCGGCGGCTTCCGCATCGTCGAGATCGGCCTCGAAGACCCGCCGGCGAAGCCCCGTCTCGTGCTGCGCTGGGGCGGCGCACCGCGCGGCGCCGACGCCGCGCCCGAGATCCCGCCCAGCGTCCTCCTCGACCGGCTGGCGCAGGTCGATTTCGCCTATTTCGGCGCCATCGCCGACGGCCAGGCGGCGGCCTGGCATACGAGCTGGCAAGCGGCGAAGAGCCTGCCTCGTCTCGTCCGCCTGCGCGTCATCCTCGAGGATCGCCGCGCACTTCCGGAGTTGCTGGTTGCGCCTCGCCTCGCCGACGACAGCGCGGTGCCTTAATATCGATGCAACATAAAACGGCTCTGTTGCACCTTGGCAATCCAATGATGATGCACCCTGGATCGGTCCTCTCCTCGCGATCGCAGCAGCCATGATCTCCCAACTGCGTCTTGGCAGCTCGATCGGCGCGGCCTGGGGCTGGTGGCTCGGCGAGCTCGTCGCATTGGTGCCGGCCGGGTTGCGCCGTTGGTTCGGCGGGATGCATGGACGGCACGTCCTGCTGATCGACGGGTCGGGCGGTGCGCTCGCCTACGAGACCGGCGCGCGGCGCGAGGTTCTGGGCCGTATCGACGGCCCGGCCGGTTCCGAGCGGGCCGGCAGGCGCTCGTCTCGGCGGCAGCAGACGATGATCCGGCTTCCCACCGAGTACGGCTTGCGCACGACCCTGACGCTGCCGCTTGCCGCATCGGTGAATCTTGCGCAAGTCGTCGGCTTCGAAATCGAGCGCCAGACCCCGTTCAAGCCGCGCGACATCTACTTCGCCCATCGCATCGCCGCCCGCGACGCCAAGGCAAAGAACCTCATCGTCGAGCTCGCCGTTGCGCCGCGTACCATCGTCGACGAGGCCCTCCGCCTCGCCGAGGCGCACGGCATTCAGGTCGCCGGCGTCGAGCTTGCGGCGACCGGCACTGCCCTTGCGGCGTCGCCCAACCTGCTGCCCGATCGCCAGCGCGCCGCCGGCCAGGGACCCTTCCGCGTGATCCTCGCCCTTCTCGCCGCGGCGACCGTAGCCCTCGCAGTTGCCGCCGCGGCGATACCGCTGCTGCGCATCGAGGCGGCCGCCACAGATCTTGCCCGACGGGTCGCCGACGCCAAGCACCGGGCGGAGGCCGGCCTCAAGCTGCAGAAGGACATCGAAGAGACGCTGCAAGACGCGCAGTTCCTGGTCCAGCGCAAGCGCCAGACAGCGAGCGTCAGCGAGCTGCTCGATGCGCTGACGCGGTTGCTGCCGGACGATACGTGGCTGAGCGAGCTGCAGATCACGGTGAGCGACGTCCAGCTCAGCGGCTATGCCGTCTCGGCCACTGCATTGCTGAGCCGCCTCGACGAAACCGTGGGCTTCAGCAACGCCGCCTTCCGCGCCTCGGTGACCCAGGACTCGAAACAGAACCGCGAGCAGTTCGATATCGCGGCCAAGATCAAGCCAAGGCCGGCGCAATGACCCCGACCCTCTCGCCGCTGCTCAATCGGCTCTGCGCCGTCGCCATCCTGCTCGCGATCATCGGGGCAACCGCGTATGGCATCGCCATTCCGTTGCTCGAGAGCTACCAGGACAGCGCGGTTAGGATCGAGCAGCTCCGGGCGGCGCTGACCCGGTACGAGCGCGCCGGTCGTGGCCTCGAGCAGCGCCAGGCCGAGCTCGCGGTGCTGAAGCAACGGCAAGCGACCGCGGAAGGCTTCCTCCCTGGCGCCAGTGAGGCGTTGGCCGCCGCCGCGGTGCAGAACCGCATCAAGACCTTGGCCGAGGCCAGCAAGGGCGAGCTCAAGAGCACCCAGATCCTGCCGCCGCAGGACGAAGGCAAGTTCCGCCGCATCGCCGTCCGCGCGCAGATGACGCTGAAGCTCCCGGCGGCCCAGCGCGTCCTTTACGGCCTCGAGAGCGGCGCGCCGCTGTTGTTCCTCGACAATTTGAACATCCGTGCCCACGGCGAACGGCGCCGTGAGGACACGCCCGACGATCCGATCCTCGAACTCCGCTTCGACGTCTACGGCTACACCCGCGGCGCCAAATGACGACGCAGGCGAGTCGAGCAATGATCGGCAGGCGATGATCGGCATGTGGTCCGCGGCCCGGATGATGCCCCTCGCCGGCCTCCTCATCGCGTCGCTCGGCCTCGCCGCCCTCGTCTATGCCGAGCTGACCGGAGACGACGCAAGCGCCGGCGAGAAGACGGCCGTGGACACGCCGGTGGCCGCCCCGCCGAATGCTGCCGCGCCGAGCGGCGAGGGGTTCACCCTCGCGCCGCTGAGCAGCTTTGCCGAAGTCACCGAGCGACCGCTCTTCTCGTCGACCCGCCGCCCACCGCCGCCGCAAGCCTCGCAAGAGGCGATCAAGCAGTCGGGGACGTTGTTGCTCGAAGGCGTGATCCTGTCGAAGGCGAAACGCCTGGCGCTGATCTCGCATGGTCGGCCGCCGACGCTCTCGCGGCTCCCGGAAGGGCACGAGATCGAGGGCTGGACCGTCGTCTCGATCCGGCCCGACGGCATCGTCCTGCAGCGCGACGCGACGCGCCAGGAGCTGAAGCTGCTCGACAAGCCCGCGCGCCAGCAAAAGCCGGCCGCCCCGAAACCCTGAGCGGCGGGAGACGCCGAACCCGGCCCAGCGCGTTGCCCGTTATCGGTGCGCGGCCGCTCTACGGTGCGCGAGGTGGACGCCGCCGTGGAGCGTCGCTGGTGAAGGCAGAGCACCGGTCGTGAACGGCCCCGGCGAACCGGTGGTGAACCGCGCGAGCGAGCCGGTGGTAAAGGGCGCGAGCGAGCCCGTGGTGAACGGCCCGAGCG
>DATAQP010000400.1:0-1884 GCA_036264595.1 Allostellaceae bacterium | reverse complement strand
TCTCCGTCGACCTCCAGGCCGCCGAGCGCTTGCGCCAGACCGCCTGAGGCGGGAGACTGCGGGCGCAACGGTCAGCGTGAGGGGCGCGATGGATCTCAATCTCCAGGGCAAGACGGCGCTGGTCACCGGCGCCTCGAAGGGCATCGGCCTTGCGATCGCCAAGCTCTTGGCCGCCGAGGGCTGCAACCTCCATCTCGTGGCGCGCGGCAAGGAGACGCTGGAGACGGCGCGTGAGGCGATTCGCAAGCGCCACCAGATCGCCGTCGCCCTCCACCCGCTCGACCTGTCGCAGAGCGCATCGGTCGGGCAGCTCGCCGAAGCGTGCCGCGACATCGATATCTTGATCAACAATGCCGGCGCCATTCCCGGCGGCACGCTCGCCATGATCGACGAGGCGCGCTGGCGGGCGGCGTGGGATCTCAAGGTCTTCGGCTACATCAACCTGACCCGCGCCTTCCTCGCCCTGATGGAGGCGCGCGGGCGCGGCGTCATCGTCAATGTCGTCGGCCTCGCCGGCGAGAAGATGGACGCGGGCTATGTCGCCGGCAGCGCCGGCAACGCGGCGCTCATCGCCTTCACCAAGGCGGTCGGCAGCACCAGCCTCGACAAGGGCGTGCGGGTCGTCGGCTGCAATCCCGGCCCGGTCGAGACCGACCGCATCGTCACCTTGATGAAGACGCGCGCCGAGCGCGAGTTCGGCGATGCCGGGCGCTGGCAGGAGTATCTCAAGAAGCTGCCGCTCGGCCGCGCCGCCAAGGCCGAGGAGGTCGCCGACCTCGTCGTCTTCCTCGCCTCCGACCGGGCGAGCTATATCAGCGGCACGATCCACAATATCGACGGCGGCCTCGGCGCGCGGAATTAGAGAGCGCTGGACCGGCATTCTGCGTCCTTCGAGACGCCCGCGTTGCGGGCTCCTCAGGATGAGGCTTGTCATTGCGCCACATGAGATCTCCTCATCCTGAGGAGCGCCCGCAGGGCGCGTCTCGAAGGACGCACCAGGCGATTGCAAGAACGGCCCCTCACTCCGGCGGCGGCACCGCGCCCTTGCGCTCGGTGATGAGGCCGTAGGCCTGCGGCTGGCGGTGGCGGGCGAAGTTGAAGACGGTCTCCTTGTAGGATTTCGTCAGGTCGAGGTCGCAGCGCGCGACGATGAGCTCGTCGCCCAGCGTCGCCGCCTGGGCGATGATCTCCCCCGAAGGCGCGATGATGGCGCTGCCGGCGATGGCGGGCACGCCCTCCTCGTCGCCGCCCTTGGCGACGCCGACGACGAAGGTGCCGTTCTGGTAGGCGCCCGCCTGCATGACGAGATGGTTGTGGAAATTTGCGAGGTTGTCGTGCTCGGGCGCGGGCGGGTTGTGGACCGGCGTGTTGTAGCCGAGCAGGATCATCTCGACGCCCTGCAGCCCCATGACGCGATAGGTCTCGGGCCAGCGCCGGTCGTTGCAGATGCACATGCCGAAGAGCCCGCCGAAGGCGCGGGTCACCGGGAAGCCGAGATTGCCCACTTCGAAATAGCGCTTCTCGAGATGCTGGAAGCGGCGCCAGGGCTCGTGCTCGTCATGGCCGGGGAGATGGACCTTGCGATATTTGGCGACGATCTTGCCGGAGGCGTCGACCAGGATCGAACTGTTGTAGCGGTGGCGGACGTCGCCCTCCTCGACCAACTCGGCATAGCCGAGCGAGAAGCCGATGCCGAGAAGCGCCGCCTCGTCGAAGAGCGGCCGCGTCTCCGGCCCCGGCATTTCGCGCTCGAAATAGGCATCGATCTGAGCCTGGTCGGTCATGAACCAGCGCGGGAAAAAGGTGGTGAGGGCGAGCTCGGGATAGACGACGAGGGTACAACCCATCGCCTTGGCCTCGCGCATCAGCCCGACCAGCCTTGCG